>NZ_WXEY01000011.1 GCF_009877425.1 Heliomicrobium undosum
TGAGGCGTTCAGTCGACGGGTACGAATCGGTCGAGGACTTGACCTTTTGCGCTTTATCCGATGTGTGGTTTTCAAGGGGCAAACAATTCCCATATGCACTCATATAGGATTGTTGAAACTCCTTGCCGTTGTTCCTCGATAGCTCAACGGTAGAGCAACCGGCTGTTAACCGGTAGGTTGTAGGTTCGAATCCTACTCGAGGAGCCATTTACGCAGATGAAGCCTCAGACAAACAGGTCTGAGGCTTTTTGTTGTTTTCTTTTGAACTTTCTCGTTCTTTTTCTGGTTGTTAACGGTCCAATGAAGGAAGAGCGTCGGAAATAGTAGCCACAGGCGAGGAAGTATGAAAGGAAAACACCTACATATAACGAATAAAACCTCCCAAGGAAAAATTTCTAGGGAGGTGAGATGGAATGTTTAAGGAAGACAAGGACGACTATGTCAGCCCGGAGGTGTATGAGGTCCAAAAGAGTGTATCTTGCCCGGCCGCGTACTGTCCGCCTGGGAAGACGCACTGTTCGAAGAACTATACCAAGGATCACCATTGTGAGGGCGTCTGCGCGTACTGCTCACAAAGCTTCAAAACGCCGAAAGGAAGCTGTGCAGAAAATTATTGCCCCTCGAACATGACCTACGCCGGCAACATGACCGTTTGAGTAAGAGATACTTATCAGGCCATTATCTTAGGCTGATATCGACCGTGAGGTCGATTTCTTTTTAGGGAAGGGTGGTTCATGTTGCATGCCCGGGACTTTGTGTTGCGCGGCGAAACCTTCGGAGGAATGGTCGTTCATCTTCCTACGGACAGGGTGTTGCGCGTAAATCACACCGCCTTTGCTTTCCTGCGTCATTATTTCGAAGACTTGCCTGATCCGCTGGCGCGGTTGTCGCTCCTCTATCCGCGAACCGGTCGGGAACGCCTGCAAAGGGACTACGAGGGGATGGTCCGCTATCTCGAGGCTTGGGTCGCGGGGGAACACCCTGAAAAGGACGCTGTAGCAGTGAAAGCGCATCATGCTGACGGTCCTCTCTCAGCGCCGACGGAGGTTTTTTGGGAGATCACCTGGAAGTGCAATTTGCGCTGTCGCTACTGTTACAACCACTCCGGGGAAAGAACGGTTGAGGAATTGACCACCGGCGAGTGCCAGGACCTGATCCAACAATGGCAGTGCCTTGGTGTGTACAAGGCGATCATTGGCGGCGGTGAGCCTTTCCTGCGCGAAGATTTTCTAGAGATACTGGAGATGCTGGAAGCGGCCTCGATCATCCCCATCGTCATCTCCAACGGTACGCTGATCGATGAACAAATGGCCGCTCGGCTGAAGCGACTGCGCTGGCTGCGCCTTTCGATCAGCCTCGATGGGCCCACCGCCGAAGTCAACGACGCCATTCGGGTATCCTCGGATGGCTTTAGGCGAGTCCAATCCGCCTTGGCCGCTTTGCGAAAGGCGGGCATGCCCTTTACACTGCAGGCGGTTGTCACCCAGATCAACCAGCACTGCCTGGCTGATCTGGCCGAGTTCGCGCGGCAGGAGGGGGCCACTTCCCTCGAATACAGGCGATTACATGCCTTTGGCCGTTCCAGAGGCGAGCATCTGGCTGTAGGCCGGGAAGAGATGGAGGAACTGGACGGTCAACTGGAGCGGATTTCTGCCAGCTATCCCGCCAAGTTCCTCAATCACGAAGGCCTGGTTCCGATGCGCTATGCGCAGGGAAAGCCTTATCAGGGGAATGACTGTCCGAACGACACCTGTTCTGTTAACTGCGGCCCGGGACGCCATAACTGCGGATTGACGCCCGACGGGCGGATCATCGCCTGCAGCTATCTCAGTGACGCCGATTGGCAGGGTCCGTCGATCCGGGAGATGCCCTTTTCCGAGCTGTGGCGCACGGCAAAACCGCTAATCCAATTCCGCTCATTATCGGCCGCCGAGTTGCCTGAGTACTGCCGAAAGTGTGTCTTTTTTGGAGAGGAATGCCGGGGAGGTTGTCGAGCCAACGCCTATATCCGCGCCGGCGATTGGTTTGGTCATGACCCCGATTGCCCTTACAGTGAGTTTCGCGATTGAGTCGACCCATCTCTCTTGGAGGAACAGTGAACAGGAGTAGGAGAAGCGATCAGGCGCCATCAAAAGTCGTTCAGGAAACCTCTGTAAGGACGCTGTCGCCGCGCCAAACCTTCACGCGGGCGAACACATCCTTTCGTTCCCGCAGCGATTGCTCCAGTTGCAGGCCTGTGCCCTCCGGCACATAATACTCTTCCAGCCCGTACTCGATCCAGGCGAAGCTGGGTTCGGCGTTGCGGTAGAATTCTTTTTCCTCCGGTTTCGACAAAATCTCGGCCGGGGGCGCCGGGTATCGCAGCCCTTCGAAGCGCCCATTTAAAACCACCTGCCCCGGCCCGGCGGCAGGTTCGCTGCGATAGAGGCCGACCGCTTGATAGAGGCCTTGCTGTTCTTCCAAGACGACATAGACCTTGCTGCCGTGCTTGAGCTTCTCTAATGTGATGTCGTTCGGCACGACGCGCGTGTCGATCTCGGAAATGTTGTACCGTAAGCGCACATAGTCACCCATAAAAGGATGGCGCGGATCGACGGGCGCTGCTTTCAAGGTGATTTCCTGGCCGGCGGAAACGATGACGGCCCGGCTGCCCGCCATGAGGAGCAGGACGAGCACCTGCAGGACGACGACGGCGAAAAAAGCGTTGCGACGCATCATCTATTCCTCCTTCCGTGAGGCGTCCAGGAGTTGGCGCCGTTTGCGTTCCAACGTATAGCCGAGGGCGAAGAGGATGAGGCCGCCGCCGATAAAGAACAGGGACTTGTCGAGGATCCCCCAGGCGTAACGACCGTAGGCGTAAATGACGCAGACGAGGAAGAAGAAGGTCCCGCTGTTGATCTGCCATTCCTCGCGCAGGCGGCTCCCGCTTTGAATCAGCGCGATGGCGCCGGCGAAGAGGATGAGCAGGGCCGTCACTTCCGTATAGGTGTTCAGGGTGGCGCTGTACTGCAACAGAGGGCTGTTGGCCGTCAACTGTTTTTCCGGTTCGAAGAGTCTGGCCACAAAGGGAAGCGGCGACGTGAGAGCGACCATAGCCAGCGATTCAAGGAGGGCTCTCTTGCAAAGACCGATCCAAAGGAGAACAGCGGAGAGCGTTACCCAGAGGCCGACCAGCCATGTCCATTCCGGTTGAAGGGGTGGACGGGCCATGAGGACCGCGATTTCTACGAAGAAGGCGCCCCACAGCAGCAGCGGCGTGGAGAGCAGCGGTCGCAAGGGGCGACGGCTCTTTTCCGCTGTCTCGTCATAGATCAGGCTCAGGAGCGGGAAAAGGGAGAACCAGATCAGGCTCTGCTCCGCTTCGAGCAACTGGAAGAGGATGCAGAGAAAGAAGGCGATGGTCGCGCCATACCGGTGAAGCGGTTCGTTGTGGCGCCACAGAAAGGGGAAGATGAGCCCGGCAAAAGCGGCGTAAAACCAGGGGCCGGTGATGAGGGACACGGCGTTGTCGGTGGCGTCGCTGATATTGGCGGCTGTGAGCAGAACCAGCGCTGACAGGAAAAAGAGGGGATGCCCAGTCAGGTAGGCGATGGCGATGGCGCCAAGGAACCATAAGCCGAGGCCGGTGGCATCATAAGCGGTGATGTGGTACATCTGGCCCACGAGCCAGATGCCGGCGCCGTAGGAGAGCAAGCCAAGCAAGAGGAAGGCCGAACCGATGCGGGGGTAACGTCCGGCGAGCGGGTTGGGGCCTTTGCCGTAAGCGAGGAGATAGCCTGCGGTGTAGGTGGTGACGATGACGCCGCAGACCAAGGCCAGCCGCGCAAGACGCGGGATATCGTCCCAGTTGTGGGCCACCAGCAGGATAAAGCCGAGGCCGACGAGCAGGCCGGCCAGCCAGAGGATGATCTGCGATGAACGCCATTCAGAGGGGGTATACCGCTCCAGGAGGCGTTCTTTTTGATCGGCGGTAATCAGGCCTTCCCCATGCCACTGGGCTATCTCGCCGCGCAACCACTTGTTCCGAGACGTCACGGCCCTTCACCTTCCTTTCCCTGATTTTCTTCCATCATCGTTTCCGACCCCAGTTCGGTTAATCGCTTGTAGGTCTCCTCCCGGTTTAGGCTGTAATAATGGAGGTAATGAACGTTGTCGATGATCCGGTAATAGGGGGTGAAGAGGTGCTTCTGGACGATGAAAGGCCCTTGCCGGCATTCCTCATTCCACCACACACGGCCGCCTAAGGTTTTGTACCAGGCGCGCGACTTGGCTCGCCTGGAAACGAACTCGATCACGTCGATGGTCATGTCGCCGAAGAGGGATTGCACCGTTTCGCTCCGGCGGAACAAGAGGGCTGTCAGCGCCGCCGCCGTAAAGCCCAAGGTCTTCCGCCCTTTCTCCACATCGACGAGCGTCTTTTTCGATATGCCGATGCTCTCGGCCATCTTATCCTGGGTCAAATCGGCTTCCGTGCGTATCTCGCGGAGTTTTTCGGAAACCAAGTGATCAAAGGCGTCCTGGGTGAGAACGCCTGCGTCATCGACTTTGATCGGAAAGTCCCCCCTTCCCGTATTGGTGTAAAATTACACTCTATAGTGTAATTTTACACCCAACTAGGTTGATGTCAAGGAAAACAGCGGATGCGCAAAAATAATGAAACAGAGAGATTTTCGCAGAAATGAGGAGATAATCTTTACGAAGTGAATCTACGGCGTGATATTTTCCTCCGGCGCATCTTGAATAAATGGAGCCAGGCGGTGATAAAATAGAGTCGTAAAGGTCAAAGTTAGTCAATGACAGAGGAAAATCCTGTCCTATCTGTCTAATCCAAAACCCGTTCTGGCGCTGCAGCCCTTTTGTGTCCTTTGTGTCTTTTGCGTTATGGGAAGTCTCCTGTCTGATAGAAAGTCTCGCTTTTTGGAGGTGGAAACATGGACTTCAACAAGTTGACCCAGAAAAGCCAGGAAGCCTTTACGGCGGCCCAAGCGCTGGCGGTGCAACAGGGGAACCCGGAAGTCGATCTGGAGCACCTTTTGACCGCTTTGGTAGAACAGGAAGAAGGGTTAACGCGCCGAGTCCTGGACAAGATGGGGATAGACAGCGATCAGTTTGGCAGAGGAATCCGGCGGGAGATAGAGCGAAAGCCTCGCCTGTCCGGACCGGGTGTCGAGCCGGGACGGGTATATATCACACCGCGTCTCCAGCGTCTCCTCGTGAAAGCCGAGGAAGAGGCGCGCAACCTGAAAGATGAGTACGTTTCTGTAGAGCACCTGCTGCTGGCCTTTTTGGATCCCGCCCTCGACGGACCGCTCAAGCGGATCTTTGCCGAGTTCAAGCTGACCCGCGAAAACCTGCTGAAGGCGTTGACGGCGATCCGTGGCCACCAGCGCGTCACCAGCGCCAACCCGGAGGTCACCTACGAGGTCTTGGAAAAGTACGGTCGCGAACTGGTCCAGGAAGCCCGGCGGGGACGGCTCGACCCGGTCATCGGCCGCGACGCCGAAATCCGGCGGGTCGTCCGCATCCTCTCCCGCAAGACGAAGAACAACCCTGTCCTCATCGGCGAGCCCGGTGTGGGCAAGACGGCCATCGTTGAGGGTTTGGCCCTGCGCATCGTGCGCGGCGATGTGCCGGAGGGGCTTAAAGATAAGGCCATCTTTGCCCTGGACCTGGGCGCTCTCGTGGCCGGCGCCAAGTACCGCGGCGAGTTTGAGGAACGGTTGAAGGCGGTGTTGCAGGAGATCAAGAAGAGCGACGGGCGCATCCTCCTCTTCATCGACGAATTGCACACCATCGTCGGCGCCGGCAAGGCAGAAGGGGCCATGGACGCCGGCAATATGCTGAAGCCCATGCTTGCCCGGGGCGAGCTCCACTGCATCGGCGCCACCACCTTGGATGAATACCGCAAGTACATCGAAAAAGACGCGGCACTGGAGCGGCGTTTTCAGCCGGTCCTCGTTGACGCGCCCGATGTGGAAGACACCATCTCCATCCTGCGGGGGCTGAAAGAGCGTTTCGAGGTCCACCACGGCGTCAAAATCCATGACAACGCCCTCGTAGCGGCGGCCACCCTGTCGAACCGCTACATCAGCGACCGCTTCCTGCCCGACAAGGCCATCGACCTCGTTGACGAGGCCTGCGCCCTGATTCGCACGGAGATCGACTCCCTGCCGACGGAACTGGACGAGGTGAGCCGCCGCCGTGTGCAGTTGGAGGTGGAGGAGGCCGCCCTGGCCCGGGAAAAAGACAGGGCCAGCCAGGAGCGGCTCGAAGCGCTCCGCCGGGAACTGGCCGACCTGCGGGAAAAGGAAGACCAGATGCGGGCGCGCTGGGACCTGGAGAAAGAGGCGATCCGCAAGGTCCAGTCCTTGCGAGAAGAGATAGAAAAAGTCCGACGCGAGGTGGAAGAGGCTGAGCGGGGCTACAACTACGACCTCAATCGCCTCGCCGAACTGAGATACGGGCGGCTGCCCCAGTTGGAGCAGCGGCTTGCCCAGGAAGAGGCCGAACTGGCACGCAAGTCCGGCGAAAACCGGCTGCTTCGCGAAGAGGTGACAGAAGAGGAGATCGCCGACATCGTCTCCCGCTGGACCGGCATCCCGGTGACGCGTCTGGTGGAGGGGGAACGGGAAAAGCTGCTCCGGCTGAGCGAGATCCTCCATGAACGGGTTATCGGCCAGGAGGAGGCCGTCCAACTGGTGACGGATGCCGTCTTGAGAGCCCGTTCCGGCATCAAGGACCCCCGCCGCCCCATCGGCGCCTTCATCTTCTTGGGGCCGACGGGCGTCGGCAAGACGGAACTGGCCAAGACCTTAGCCCAGTCGCTCTTTGACAGCGAAGAGAACCTGATCCGCATCGATATGTCCGAGTACATGGAAAAACACGCCGTCTCCCGCCTGATCGGCGCGCCCCCCGGATATGTGGGCTACGAGGAGGGCGGCCAATTGACCGAGGCAGTGCGACGCAAGCCCTATTCGGTCATCCTCTTTGACGAGATTGAAAAGGCGCACCCCGACGTCTTCAACGTGCTGCTCCAGATCCTCGACGACGGGCGGGTCACCGACAGCCAGGGGCGCACCGTCGATTTCAAAAACACAGTCATCATCATGACCTCCAACATCGGCTCCCATCATCTATTGGAGGGGGCGGCAGAAGACGGCGAGATCCGGCCCCATGCCCGCGAGCAGGTCATGGGCAGCCTGCGGGCTCACTTCCGGCCCGAGTTTCTCAACCGCGTTGATGATGTGGTCCTCTTCAAGCCGCTCACCTTGCAGGAGATTACCGCGATCATCGACATCCTGATTAGGGACCTGCAGAAGAGGCTGGGGCAGCGCCGGATCAGCCTGACACTGACAGAATCGGCTAAAACCCATATCGCCCGGGAGGGCTTTGACCCCGTCTACGGCGCCCGCCCCCTGAAGCGCTACCTCCAGCGTCATGTGGAAACACCAGTGGCCCGGGCGCTGATCGCCGGCTCGGTTGGCGACGGTGGGCGGATCATTGTTGACGAACGGGATGGGCGACTCCAGGTGGAGCAGGCGTACGAAGGGAACACCGCCGATTGATAAAAATTGGAAATCGACGTAAGATAGGGAAGTCGGCGCTCCCTTGTCATCAACAAAACGGTGGTGATGGGACATGGCTAATTTGGCCGATCAGATCGAGCGCTACATTAAAGAACAGTTGGAAAAAAGCCGGGAACGGATGATCGAGATCCAGCGCCAGCAGTTGGCCGCCCTTTTCGGCTGCGTGCCCTCCCAGATCAACTATGTCCTGACGACGCGCTTCGCCGCCGAGCAGGGTTATGTGGTGGAAAGCCGACGCGGCGGCGGCGGTTTCGTCCGCATCGTCAAATTGGATATGGAGGAGGATCTGTGGGAGATCCTGGCTACCCGGTTGGGCGACCTGCTGTCGGAAGACCAGGCCCGCCGGATCATCGAACGGCTGATGGAAGAGCAGATCCTGACCATCCGGGAAGGGCTGATCATGCAGGCCGCCGTCCAGCGTGATGTGCTTCAGATCAGCTTTCCCCAGCGGGACCTGCTCCGCGCTCGCCTGCTCAAGGCGATGCTCTCCAACCTCAAGCGCTATCAGGCGCCCGAAGCGGAAGCGGAGCAGGGGAAGGAAAAAGGCTGAACGGATAGAGGAAGGCTGAAATGACAGAGGGGGGTTCCGCCATGTTTTGTGATGAATGCAAAAAGCGTCCGGCCACGGTCCATGTGACCAAGATTGTCAACGGGCAGAAATCGGAGGTCAATCTCTGCGAGGAGTGCGCCCGAGCCCACCACAAGGAATGGAGCATGGCCTATGACGACAACTTTCCCATCAACAAATTCCTGGCCGGCCTGCTCGGATTTGACACCGGAAAAACGGCCAGTTCCGTCAACCTGAACCTCCATGCGCCGGGCAAATGCGAGCACTGCGGCGCCAACTACAACCAGATCAGTCAGACGGGGCGATTGGGCTGCCACCAGTGCTACGATCGGTTCCAGGACAAGGTGGAGCCGCTGCTGCGGCGTGTGCAAGGTTCTAACCGCCATACGGGCAAGGTGCCCAAACGCAGCGGCGGCAGTATCCGCTTGCAGCGGGAGATCCAGAACCTGCGCGCCCGATTGCAACAGCACGTGTCCAATGAGGAGTTTGAACAGGCGGCGCGGCTCCGCGACCAGATCCGCGAGTTGGAAAAAGGTATGGCAGAGTGAGGGGGATGACGATGCGCGATCGTTTTGTCAATCAGGCTTTGACCAAGTGGATGGAAGGAACGGGAAAAGAGTCGGAAATTGTCATCAGTTCCCGCGTGCGTCTCGCCCGCAACCTCTGTGACATCCCTTTCCCCAATGTGGCCGCTGCGGAACAGACCAAGGCCGTCGTCAGCCAGGTGGAAGGGGCGATCAAGGATGCGGAAATCGAACAAACCTCCGGTGAACTGATTTTTGTCAACCTGGAGGAACTGGAGCCCCTCGACCGGCTGGTGCTCGTCGACAAGCACCTGATCAGCCCCCAGCACGCCGAAGAGGCCGCCGGGAAGGGGCTCATCCTCCGGGCCGATGAAGCCGTGTCCGTGCTGATCAACGAGGAGGATCACCTGCGGATCCAGTGCCTCTTCCCCGGTTTGCAATTAGAGGAAGCCTGGGATCTGGCCAGCCGGATCGACGACCTGCTTGAATCGAAGCTCGATTTCGCCTTTGATGAGAAACTCGGTTACCTGACCGCGTGCCCGACCAACGTGGGCACGGGCCTACGGGCTTCGGTGATGATGCACCTGCCGGCGCTCGTGCTGACCAACCAGGCCTCCCGCGTCCTCGCCTCTCTGTCCCAGATCGGGATGACTGTTCGCGGGCTCTACGGCGAGGGCACCGATGCCACGGGTAACCTCTTTCAGATCTCCAACCAGGTTACCCTGGGCCGCTCTGAGGAGGAGATCATCTCTAACCTGGTTGTCGTGGCCACCCAACTGATCGATCATGAGCGGATGGCCCGCCAGGTGCTGCTCAAAGAGACGAAACCTCAATTGGAAGACCGCGTGTGCCGCGCCTATGGCACATTGACCAGCGCCCGCATCATCAACTCCCAGGAGGCGATGACCCTCTTGTCGAACGTGCGCCTCGGCATCGATCTGGGGATCATCCAGGGCGTCTCGCCACAGGTCCTCAACGAGATGCTGGTTTTGACCCGGCCCGCCTTTTTGCAAAAGCTGGCTGGCAGGGAGTTGAGCCCCTTCGAGCGGGATGTGCAACGGGCCTCCCTGATCCGCGAGCGCTTTAGTCTCGACGGGTAGCGGCAGATAAACCGGCAGTCCAGGGACTTGCGTCATTTTGGTGTACTGTGAGATAAATCATGGCGCTTTGGGACATTGCGTAATCAAAGGCATCATGGGGCAGGTTTTAATGGGAGACCTGCCGTCAGATAGGCGCTCACAGGCGATGAAGATGGACATATAGACAGCATTGTTCTGTTCGGAAGGAGGATGGGGCCCCATGATGGGACGTTTTACGGAGCGAGCGCAAAAGGTGCTCCTCCTGGCGAAAGAGGAAGCGGTGGCCCTCAAACACCCCGCCGTCGGATCGGAACACCTGCTTTTGGGGTTGATCCGAGAGGGCGAAGGCATCGGGGCGAAGGCCTTGCTCAGCATGAACCTCGATCTGGAACAGGTCCGCCGGCAGGTGATCCGGCTCGTCGGAGAGGGCGCCGGCGAACCCGCTGAGATCGGATTGACGCCGCGGGCGAAGCGTGCGCTCGAACTGGCCAACGAAGAGGGACGGCGCCAGGGGGTCAACTACGTGGGCACCGAACACATCCTGCTCGGCCTCATCCGCGAAGGCGAGGGCGTCGCCGCCCGCGTCCTGGCTGAACTGGGACTCACCCTGGAAAAGGTGCGCCATCAGGTGATGACCCTGCTCGGCGGACCCCAGGCGGCCCCCAACGGAAAAGGCGGCAGCGCCGCCGCAGAACGGGACCGCAAGACCCCCACCTTGAATGAGTTCGGCCGCGACCTGACCCAGTCGGCCCGGGACGGCAAACTCGATCCGGTCATCGGCCGGGAATCGGAGATCGAGCGGGTCGTCCAGATCCTCTCCCGCCGCACGAAAAACAACCCCGTCCTCATCGGCGAGCCCGGCGTCGGCAAGACGGCCGTCGCCGAGGGGCTGGCCCAGCGCATCGTCGACGGTAAGGTGCCCGAGACCCTGACCGGCAAGCGGGTCGTCACCCTCGACCTCTCCTCGGTCGTCGCCGGCTCCAAGTACCGCGGCGAGTTTGAGGAACGGCTGAAAAAAGTGATGGACGAGATCCGCCAGGCCGGCAACGTGGTTCTCTTTATCGACGAACTGCACACCCTGATCGGCGCCGGCGCGGCGGAAGGCGCCATCGACGCCGCCAACATCCTCAAGCCGGCCTTGGCGCGGGGGGAACTGCAGTGCATCGGCGCCACCACCCTGGATGAGTACCGCAAGCACATCGAGCGTGACCCTGCCCTGGAGCGCCGCTTCCAGCCGATCACCGTCGGCGAGCCGAAGCGGGAAGAGGCCGTCGCCATCCTCAAGGGGCTCCGTGACCGCTATGAAGCCCACCACCGGGTGAAGATCACCGACGAAGCCATCGACGCCGCCGTCCGCCTCTCTGATCGGTACATCTCCGACCGCTACCTCCCCGACAAGGCCATCGACCTGATCGACGAGGCCGCCTCCCGCGTGCGGCTGCAAACCTTCACGGCGCCTCCCGATATGAAGGAACTCGAGTCCCGCCTGGAGGGTTTGCGCAAGGAGAAGGAAGCCGCCGTCCTGGCCCAGGAGTTTGAAAAAGCCGCCCAGTTGCGCGATCAGGAGATGCAGTTGCGCGGCCAACTGGAAAAGCAGAAGTCCGACTGGGAGCATGCCCGGGGCAGCGCCAACACGGTCGTCCGTGAAGAAGACATCGCCCAGATCGTCTCCAGTTGGACCGGCGTTCCCGTCACCCGTCTGGCCGAAAGCGAAAGCGCGCGCCTGCTGAAGCTCGAAGAGGAACTGCACCGCCGCGTGATCGGCCAGGACGAAGCCGTCGCCGCCGTCTCGCGGGCTGTCCGTCGCGCCCGGGCCGGACTCAAGGATCCCAAGCGCCCCATCGGTTCCTTCATCTTCCTCGGACCCACCGGCGTCGGCAAGACAGAACTGGCGCGCGCCCTGGCCGAAGCCCTTTTCGGCCAGGAAGACGCCATGGTCCGCATCGACATGTCCGAATACATGGAAAAACACTCCGTGTCGCGGCTCGTCGGCGCGCCCCCCGGCTACATCGGCCATGACGAGGGCGGCCAGCTGACCGAGGCCGTCCGTCGCCGCCCCTACTCTGTCATCCTCCTTGATGAGATCGAAAAGGCCAACCCCGA
The DNA here is from genome assembly GCF_009877425.1 of Heliomicrobium undosum. NCBI lineage: Bacteria > Bacillati > Bacillota > Clostridia > Eubacteriales > Heliobacteriaceae > Heliomicrobium > Heliomicrobium undosum. The sequence continues at coordinate 11,861 of NZ_WXEY01000011.1, forward strand.
GGTCTTCAACATCCTCCTCCAGGTGCTCGAAGACGGTCGGCTCACCGACAGCAAGGGGCGGACCGTCGACTTCCGCAACACGGTGATCATCATGACCTCCAACGTGGGCGCCCAGACGATCAAGCGCTCCGGCGTCATGGGTTTTAAGCCGACCGAACAGGGCGTCAAGGAGCGGGAAGTCCAGTATGAGGGCATGAAAAACCGGGTCATGGAGGAACTGAAGCGCAGCTTCCGACCTGAATTCCTCAACCGCATCGACGAGACGATCGTTTTCCATACACTGGCCGCCGAGGACATCCGCCGGATCGTCAACCTGATGCTCGGCGAGGTGAACCGCCGCTTGGTCGAAACAGGTCTCTCCATGGAGGTCACCGAAGCCGCCCAGGATCACCTGGCCAAGGTCGGCTATGATGAGACCTTCGGCGCTCGCCCCCTGCGTAGGGCCATTCTGCGGCTCGTGGAAGACGAGATCTCCGAGGCGCTCCTGAAGGGCGAATACAAAGCCGGCGATCAGATCACCGTCGGTGTGGCCGATGGAAAACTCCGCTTTGAGAGAAAGTAGCCTGCAAAAAATTGTTGTTCATGAATAAACAAGCGCCCTCCGTTCTTACAGCGAACGGAGGGCCTTTTCTCTTCTCGTTCCAAGCAGGGGTTTTTCCTCATTTCCCGAAAGAGTAAACATATCCCGAATGATTCCATTGAAAAACAGCCCCGGAACACGCCTTCATGTAACCGGAGGCGGAACCGGATGAGACGGAGGAAGCCATGGCAAAGTCAAAAAGCCGCTTTTTCTGCTCCCAATGCGGCCAGGAGTCGCTCAAGTGGCTGGGGCGCTGCCCCGGTTGCGGCGCCTGGAATAGCCTTGTGGAAGAACAAGTGGCCAAAGGAGGGGGGGAGAAGTCCCTTTCCAACCGCTTCGGGGCGACCCTAACCAGTGGTCCCATCCATATTGACCAGGCGGAGGTGCAGAGCAACATCCGCCTCTCCACCGGCATCGCCGAACTGGATCGCGTGCTCGGCGGCGGGCTGGTCGCCGGCTCTCTGACCCTGCTGGCTGGCGATCCGGGGATCGGCAAATCGACCCTGCTGATCCAGGCGGCCCGGCACATGGCCGCAGCATCGGGACCGGTTTTGTACGTCTCCGGAGAGGAATCGGTCCAGCAGATCAAGATGCGGGCGCGCCGGCTCGGCGTTGAGGGGGTCGATCTCTACCTGCTGGCGGAGACGGACATCGCCGTTGTCATTGAGACGATCCGCCAGCGAAAGCCCATTTGGGTCGTCATCGACTCCATCCAAACCATGTACTGGGATGAACTGGGGTCGGCGCCGGGCAACGTGGCCCAGGTGCGCGAGTGCGCCGCCCAACTGATGCGCCTCGCCAAGGATCTGCCCGTCGCCGTCACCCTGGTGGGACATGTGACGAAAGAGGGGGCCATCGCCGGGCCCCGCGTGCTGGAACACATGGTGGACGCCGTACTCTACCTGGAAGGCGAACGCCATTACCCCTACCGGGTCCTGCGGGGCGTCAAAAACCGTTTCGGCTCCACCAACGAACTGGGCATCTTCGAGATGATCGGACAAGGCATGGTGGAGGTCCCCAACCCGTCGGCCTTTTTCCTGGCCGAGCGCACCCAGGGGGTGGCCGGCTCTGTCGTTGTCCCCTGCATGGAGGGGACCCGCCCGGTCCTGGTCGAGGTCCAGGCGCTGGTGGCGGCCACCAGTTTCGGCCAACCTCGCCGCATGGCCACAGGCCTTGACTACAACCGGACGGTCCTGCTGGCGGCGGTCCTCGATAAACGGATCGGCCTCCAACTGGGGCAACAGGACATCTATGTCAATGTGGCCGGCGGGTTGAAGATCGCCGAACCGGCAGCCGATCTGGCCGTCGTGACGGCCATCGCCTCCAGTTGGCGCAACCAGCCGGCTGACCCCGAGGCCGTCGTCATCGGCGAGGTGGGGCTTACCGGAGAGGTGCGCGCCGTCGGGCACCTGGAAAAACGCATGCATGAGGCGCTCAAGTTGGGATTCACCCGCTGTGTTTGCCCGAAACAAAACCGGAAATACTTGAAGGAAGATACAGGGATCGAACTGATTGCAGTAGAAACGGTGGAAGAAGCGCTCGCTGCACTTTTGGGAGGATAGCGTCATGAGAGAACCGGACGAAAAGTTTTTGCGGGCGCTCCGCGTCCTCGCTCCGGGAACCCCCTTGCGGGAGGGTTTGGAGAACATCCTGCGGGCAAAAACGGGCGGGCTCATCGTCATCGGCGACAGCCGGCAGGTTCTGGACGCCGTGGAGGGCGGTTTTTTGATCAACTGTCCCTATTCGCCGGCAGCCCTCTACGAACTGGCCAAGATGGACGGGGCCATCGTTCTTAACGGCGACGCCAGCCGCATCCTCTACGCCAATACGCAACTGGTCCCCGATCCGGGCATCCCCTCGGGGGAAACGGGCATCCGCCACCGGACGGCAGAGCGGGTGGCCCGCCAGACAGGGGAAATGGTCGTCTCCATCTCCCAGCGCCGGGGGATCATCACCCTCTACCAGGGCGCGATTCGCTACACCCTGCGCGACATCCCCACCATCCTGACGAAAGCCAACCAAGGGTTACAGACTCTGGAAAAGTACAAGTCCGTGATCAGCAAGTCCCTGAACAACCTGACGGCGCTGGAGTTTCAGGATCTTGTCACTGTCTTCGACGTGGCCCGGATCCTGCAACGGATCGAGATGTTTTCCCGCATGTTCCAGGAGATGCAGCAGTACATCTGCGAGTTGGGCAACGAGGGGCGCCTCGTGCGCATGCAGATGGCCGAACTGGTCGACAACGTGGAAGAACAGGGGCAGTCGATCATCGAGGACTACCGGACGACGGAGAACCGCACCGTCACCCAGATCCGCGAGGAGATCCACTACCACTCCAATGACATCCCGGACCTGATTCCCATCGCCCGCGCCCTCGGCTATGGGGCAGGGCTGGGTGTTCTCGATATGTCCGTCTCTCCGCGGGGGTACCGCGTCCTGGCCAAAATCCCGCGCCTGCCCTATTCGGTCGTGGAAAACCTGGTCGGCGCCTTTGGCGGGCTCCAGAACGTCTGCCGCGCTTCCACGGAGGAACTCGACGAAGTCGAGGGCATCGGCGAGGTTCGGGCTCGCGCGATCAAGGAAGGGTTGCGCCGCCTGCGCGAACAGGTGTTGCTCGGGGAAGGTTGAGTCAATTCCCTCCACCCGCTGAACCGCCGGAGCTTTGCGACGCATTGCCGCCTGTTGCGGCTGCGCCGCCGCTCTCCTGCGCGCCGCCGCCCTGGCCGCCTTGACCGCCCCGTTTTTGATCCTGCAACGACTGGGACATGGAATGAAACTCCTGGAAGACCTGTTGCGCCTGCATCAAATCGGCCGGGTGCAGGTGGTACCATCCGCGCTGGAGCATCAGGTGAAAGAGTTCCCGGTGGCAGGCTTGCGTTTCGTTCAGAATGGCCATCAGATCCTGATAAAGACCCGGCTGTCCCGCCTCCAGGGCAGCCTGGTTGCATAAATGGGCCAGTTGCTTCTCGGTGCTCAAAACGTCCCAAAACATCTCCTGCGCGGTCAGACCGTCGGAACCCTGGGGGCCGCCTCCCGTCCCGTTCCCCGTTGCCTGGTTATTTCCTTGACCGTTTCCTTGACCATTCCCCTGGCCTTGGCCTTTGGGCGACTGGCGGGAAGTTTTTCGCATTTTCAGCGCGCCGGCCATATCCTGTCCTCCCTTATGACCATAGGCTCATGCCGCCGACCTGGCAGTGCTGCAACATCACCTTCAGATGTCGCTGGTGCATCTGGCTTGCCCGTTCCAAGGCCGTCGTCACTCCGTCGTCACCGGCGGATTGGGCAAAGTGCCGGTATTTGCGAGCCGCATTCATCTCCAGCGCCATCAGTTCGACGAGCAGCAGCAGGTCTTTCTCGGTAAGGGCGTTCGTCCCGGCAGACATCACAGGGGCGGCAGAGGTCGTGTACATCGGTTGGGCCGCCGGGACGGTGTACCCGTAAGCGGGCGCGCCGAAGGGAAAGGTTCCCGCCACCATCATGGGAGAGTTGCCGCCCATGATCGGAGAACCGCCGCCCAGCGGGGTGAAACCGCCTGCGAAGGGGGCCGGACCCATGTGGAAAGGGTTGCCTTGACCTTCCTGCGGGTTTCCCCCGCCTTGCGTTCCCTGGTGTTGGCCTTGATTGTTCTTTTGTCCTTGCCCTTGTTCTTGTCCCTGAGCCTGCCCTTGTCCCCGTCCTCGTCCCTGCCCTTTGGCCTGCTTCTGCCCCTGCCCTTGTCCCTGACCCTGCCCCTGCTGCGAATCGTCGTTGCCCTGCTGACTCGCCTTTTGATTATCTTGTTGATTCTGATCTCGTGGTCCTGCGGCGCTGCGGAATCCTGTCGGCGGGGTGGTCTGTCCCGGCCAGTGGGACGGCGGGTAAATGACTACCGATGCTGCCGGAACGGGGATGCCGGTTTGAGGATGGCTGTTGTTTTGGTCGGCCTGCACGGTCGCGCCCCTTTCTGATCGGCCAGTATTCAATGAAAAGTTTGCGCCGGCAGGCGCAAGTTATGCGATAGGCAAATAAAAAAGCGACCGCAACGCGGCCGCCTGCATTCGTGGGCGGATCCTGAAGGGACAACCGTCCTCTCAGGTCATGGAATCAGGTGAAGTTGAATACTCTTAGCGTGGAGACTTTTTCGTGCTCCCGCTGGAGCACATCGGCCAGACTCAGACCCAGGCTGTGACAAAGCGCCGTCAGGTAGAAGATGGACTTACCCATCTCGCTCTCAATGATTTCCCGGCAGTTGGGGCACAACTCGCCGTCAAGATGGCTGTCAAGCAGCTGTTTTAGATCCGCGAGGGTCGCTTCTGGCGGGATGGCAGACTTTTCGGCCCTGACTTTGACACAGCCGCAGTGGGTCACTGCCTTCACCACCGCCCGGTTTACCCGGGCATTGGATTCCTGAGACTTGGAGATGATGTCCAGGATGCTCTGGTGGCGAATTAAAAATTCCGCTACCGTATCCTGAAACTGCTGGCACGCCAAGTCCTTCATGCTCCAATGCTCCCGTCCTTTCCCAACCGGATGTTTGCACTTATTATAGCGGTGACAGTCAAGGATTGTCAATGAAGGGGCGAAGCGGCGGCCAACGGGACCGAGGGGAAAGGAGGAAGGGCGTGTTTGCCATCGGTGACAAGGTGGTCTACCCCATGCATGGCGCCGGCGTGATCGAGGCCGTGGAGGAACGGGAGGTGCTGGGGGAGAAGCGGCAGTACTACGTGCTTCGCCTGTCCTTGGGCGATATGCGCATCCTGGTTCCCAGCGGGCAGATCTCGGAAATCGGACTGAGGCAGGTCATCGACGCCATCGAGGCCGATCAGGTGATGTCCTTGCTTCAGACGAGAAAGTCGGTCATGTCCAATAACTGGCACCGGCGCTACCGGGCCAACCTGGACAAGATGAAGAGCGGCGATGTGTACGCCGTGGCGGAGGTGGTCAGCAATCTGATCCACCGCAACCAGGAGAAAGGGTTGTCCACAGGGGAACGGCGGATGCTCGAAAACGCGAAACAGATCCTTGTCAGTGAACTAGTTCTGGCCTACGACACCCCGCCAGAGCAGATTGAAGCCATGCTGTCCCGGTTGCTGGCCTGAGGGCCGACGGGGCTTTTTGCTTTTTTAGGGAAAAAAGTCTAATCTATTCAAAAAATATCCATATCCTTGCCGTAAATATGTTTTTCCCGTATAATGTTAATGTTACTTTGTTAAAATAATAGTAAAGGAGGTGATAGGATGATTCGCAATTTCATGCGCAGCGCCATTGCAGTCGCTTTTGCCGCCGTCGGTTTTTCCGTCGGCATGTCCTTGCTCTCTGGCGCAAACCGGGTCTTTGATCTTTCTTCCTATCCGGCGAAGCATTCATTCTTAGCTGTTATCACATTGATCCCTGGCGCGTTGGGCTTCATTATCGCCCCGCAATTGATACGATGGGTTGTCGTGATGACCGGCTGGTTGGAAAACAGGTTGCAGCGCACACCCATTCAGGATCTTGTTGGCGGGGCGATCGGTCTTATAGTTGGCTTGATCATTGCCAATTTGTTGGATGTCTCCATTTCGGAACTCCCGGGGTTGGGAAGGTATCTTTCGGTAGGACTTTCGGCCATCATGGGTTACGTGGGTATGCGCGTCGGCGTCAAAAAACGGGAAGAGATTCTCATCTTTATTTATCCCCGTTGGAAGGAAAAACAGGCCAAAGAAAAAACGGAGGATAAGGCCGAGGCAAAAGGCGCCTGCCTGAAGGTGCTTGACACCAGCGTCATCATCGATGGCCGCATCGCCGACATCTGCAAGAGCGGCTTTATCGACGGCACCCTGGTGATCCCCGCCTTTGTCCTGGAGGAACTGCAGCATATCGCCGATTCCTCGGACCTGCTCAAACGCAACCGCGGTCGCCGCGGACTCGACGTGTTGAACAAGATCCGCAAGGAGTTGGACGTGGCGGTCCATATCGATCAGCGCGACTACGACGACTTGGCTGAGGTCGACTCGAAGCTCGTTCGGCTCTGCCGAGAGATCAACGGCCACATCGTCACCAACGACTACAACCTGAACAAGGTGGCGGAACTGCAAGGCGTCAAGGTCCTCAACATCAATGAACTGGCCAACGCCGTCAAGCCGGTCGTGTTGCCCGGCGAAGAGATGACCGTTCAGGTGATCAAAGACGGCAAAGAACTGGGTCAAGGCGTCGCCTACCTCGACGACGGCACCATGATCGTCGTCGACGGCGGCAAGCGCTTCATGGGCCAGACCATCACCGTTCTCGTCACATCGGTCCTGCAGACATCGGCCGGGCGGATGATCTTCGCCAAACCGAAGCCCGGCGAAGGAAAGAAAGTATCGCCGACACCGGCGCTCAATGAGGTGAACGCCATTGTCTAAGGACACCTGCGCCGTTGTTATCGTTGCCGCCGGCCGGGGCAAGCGCATGGGCGCCGGAGCGAACAAGGTGCTGCTGCCCCTGGCGGGCCGGCCGGTCCTCGCCTGGACCTTGCAAGGGCTGCTCGCCCATCCTGATTTCGGCCCCTGCGTCCTGGTCATCCACCGGGACGACGCCGGAGAGATGGGAGAAATGCTGGAGCGGTACCGGTGGACCGACCGGGTCCGCCTGGTGGAAGGCGGCGACGAGCGCATCGATTCCGTATGGAACGGGTTGCAGGCGTTGGCCTCGGAAGACTGTCAATGGGTGGCCGTGCACGATGGAGCACGGCCCCTTTTCACGCCTGCGCTGCTTTCCAGATGCATCCAGAAAGTCCGCCAATACCGGTCAGCCGTCGCCGCTGTCCCGGTGAAAGACACGATCAAACAGGCCGCCGACGACGGCAAGGTGTTCGCCACGCCCGAACGGTCCGGCCTCTACGCCGTGCAGACCCCGCAGGTCTTCGCCTACGATGAACTGACTCGAGCCTATGCCGCCTGGTACGATTCCGGGGCGCGCCATACCGGCCCCCTGCCGACAGACGACGCCATGGTCATGGAACAGGCGGGCCATCCCGTCTACCTGGTGGAAGGCGACTATGAAAACCTGAAACTGACGACGCCCGACGACCTGGTGCTGGCCGAGGCGATCCTGGCCCGGCGCGGCGTCAAAGCGCCGGGACAAGCCAATAGCGTTGAATCGCTTGCCTCTCGGGAAGCGGCGGCTGCAGCGGGAAACTCCGTCAGCACCCCTGCGGGCACTTCAGCCGTATCGACCCCCGGCGCATCCCCGGCGTCCCCGAGCGGGACGGACGTTCGCACCGGCATGGGCTATGACGTGCACCGCCTTGTCGAAGGACGAGCCTTGATCCTCGGCGGTGTCGATATCCCCTACGAAAAGGGCCTCCTCGGCCATTCCGACGCCGACGTGCTGCTCCACGCTATCAAAGACGCCTTGCTGGGCGCCGCCGGAATGGGCGACATCGGCCGCCACTTCCCCGACACGGATCAGGCGTATAAAGGCGTCTCCAGCCTGCTCCTGTTAAAAATCGTGGGCGAAAAACTGGCCGCCCAGGGCTGGTCTGTCGGCCACATCGACGCGACCGTCGTGGCCCAGCGGCCCAAACTGGCGCCCCACATCCCAAAAATGCAAGAGAACATCGCCCGCACCCTCGGCATCGCCCCCGACCGGATCAACGTCAAAGCCACCACCACCGAAGGCCTCGGCTTCGCTGGCACCGGTGAGGGAATCGCTTCGTACGCTGTGGCGACGATCCGGCGGTAACAGCAAACCGGGTGATAAGGCAGCGTGAGCGGTTTGAGCGGAGCGGCGAAAAGCGAGCGAGCCGCCGCGGAGCTCTTAGCGAACGCTGCCTTATCACCCCGATTTGCCAACCCGGTGTCGCTATATGGATTTCGATTTTCCGGGCGAGGCCTCGCCCGTAAGCAAAGGAGCCGCAAAGCGCATGGAAAACATACGCGTTCGCTTCGCCCCCAGCCCGACAGGCCCCCTGCATATCGGCGGCGCCCGTTCGGCCCTCTTCAACTTCCTACTGGCCCGCCGTTTCGGCGGTCAATTCATCGTCCGTGTCGAAGATACCGATCTGGAGCGTTCCAGCCGGGAGAGCGAGGACAACATCCTCGACGCTCTCGAATGGCTGGGCATCACCTGGGACGAGGGCATCCGCGTCGGCGGACCCCACGCCCCCTACCGGCAGACGGAGCGCCTTCACACCTACCGCGAGGCGGCTGACAAGCTGCTGGACGAAGGCAAGGCCTACCGCTGCTACTGCTCGGAAGAAGAACTGGAAGCCGAGCGTCAAGCCTTTGCCGAGAAAGGGGAACTCCCCCGTTACGGCGGCCGCTGCCGCTGCCTCAGCGCCGACGATGAGGCGCGCTTCCGGGCCGAAGGCCGGAAACCGGTCATCCGCTTCCGCGTCCCCGATGAGGGCGCCGTCGCCATCGACGACCTCGTCCGCGGCCATGTCAGCTTTGAATGCGCCGGCATCGGCGATTTCATCATCGTCAAATCGGACGGCATCCCCACCTACAACTTCGCCGTTGTCCTCGACGACGCCCTGATGGCGATCACCCATGTCATCCGCGGTGAGGAACACCTGTCCAACACGCCGCGCCAAATGCTCATCTACGACGCCCTCGGCCTGACGCCGCCCAAGTTCGCCCATGTGTCGCTCATCCTCGGCAAAGACCGCTCCAAGATGAGCAAACGCCATGGCTCCACCTCGGTCGTCGCCTACCAGCGACAGGGCTACCTGCCGGAGGCGCTCGTCAACTTCCTCGTCCTGCTTGGCTGGTCGCCGGGGGGCGAAGAGGAGATCTTCAGCCTCGACGACCTGATCGCCCAGTTCTCCCTCGACCGTGTCGCCAAGAGCCCGGCTGTCTTCGATTTTGAGAAACTGAACTGGATCAACGGCGTCTACCTCCGCAAGGCTGACCTAGACCGCCTCGTCACCCTCGCCATGCCGCACCTGCTCGAAGCCGGCGTCGTCCAGGAACCCCTCGACGAAACGGCGGCGCGCAAGGTCCGCTACATGGTGCAGGCCATCCAGGAGAAGGTCAGTTACATGGCCCAAATCGCCGACTTCATCCCGCTCTTCTTTGGCGACGACATCACCTTTGAGAGCGACGAGGCCAAAGCCGTCATGACCGAAGAACAGGTTCCCAAGGTCCTCAACGCCTTCTTGCGCAAGCTCTCGGAAGGCCGCGACCTGACGCCGGACAACATCAAGGTCATGCTCAAAGAGGTGACCAAGGAGACGAAAGAAAAGGGCCGCAATGTCTTCATGCCCATCCGCGTCGCCTTGACAGGGCAGCAGCACGGGCCTGACCTCAACGCCCTCATTGCCGCCCTGGGCCGGGAAAGCGCCGTCACCCGCATGAGACGGGCGGCGGAACTGGCGGGGGTTGCGCTGTAAACGGCGAGGCTTTTCCTGTCATTCCTCGCCGTTCAGTCGCTGAAGTCTCCCGCCGCGTTGACACCTGGTCCCGGCGCCGCCTATAATAAAGGTGTATCCCCATCAAGCCGATCCGCAAAGTCGGCAAAAACGCATCCGCTACAACGATGAGGAACGGGAGGTTCCACCTCAAATCCCCACCAGAGAAGGTCGCCTTGGCTGGAAGCGACCGGGGGCGCTTTGCGGTGGCCGTGCGCCCGGGAATCGCCGGACCGAAAACGAGTAGGTCCGGACGGCTTGGCCCCGTTACCGGCCTGCCGCGTCGCCTGATGACGTCGGCCTGAGATGGTCCTTTGGGCCAAACAGAGTGGAACCGCGAACCGCCCTTCGCCTCTGTCCTTTGACAGAGGGAAGGGTTTTTCTATTTGCTTCACTTTTTATGACAGAGGGGGAAAACTGACAATGCTTGCTCGCATCCGCAAAGACATCCAAGTCATCTTCGAACGGGATCCCGCTGCAAAGTCGGTTTGGGAGGTCGTCCTCTGTTACCCGGGCTTTCACGCCATCCTGCTGCACCGGCTGAACCACTGGCTCTATAAAAAGGGATGGGTCGTCCTGGCCCGCTTCCTCTCCCAGGTGGTGCGCTTTATCACGGGCATCGAGATCCACCCGGGCGCCAAGATCGGCGAGGGCCTCTTCATCGACCATGGCATGGGCGTCGTCATCGGCGAGACGGCTGAAGTGGGCGACAACGTGACCATCTACCAGGGCGTCACCCTGGGCGGGACGGGCAAGGAAAAAGGGAAGCGCCACCCGACCATCGGCAACAACGTCGTCGTCTCATCGGGCGCGCGGGTGCTCGGTTCGATCACCATCGGCGACAACGTCAAGATCGGCGCCGGCTCTGTCGTTTTGAAACCGGTGCCGCCCAACTGCACCGTCGTCGGCGTTCCCGGGCGCATCGTCGTCCAAGACGGCGTCAGTGTGCGGGATCGTCAACTCGTCGACCTGGAACACAACAAACTGCCCGATCCGGTGGCCGAGATGATCTTCTGCCTGCAGCGCAAGATCAGCCATCTCGAGGAACGGATCGCGCAAATGGAGGAGAACCACGGTGAGTCTGCGAGTGTACAACACCCTCAGCAGGGAAAAGGAGACGTTTGTTCCGCATAAGGCCGGACGCGTCGGCATGTATGTCTGCGGCCCGACAACATATGACTATATCCATCTGGGCAATGCGAGGCCGCTGGTCGTCTTCGATACAGTCCGCCGCTACCTGGAGCATGTCGGCTACGAGGTCGAATATATTCAGAACTTCACCGACATCGACGACAAGATCATCAACCGCGCCAACGAGATCGGCGAAGATCCCATCGCCATGGCCGCCCGTTTTGTGGAAGAATACTACCGCGACGCCAAGGCGCTCAACGTGCGGCCGGCGACCATTCACCCCAAGGTGAGCGCTCACATGGCCGAGATCATCGCCATGATCGGGGCGCTGGTCGAGAAGGGCCACGCCTACGAACTGGACGGAGATGTCTACTTCTCCATCCCCAGCTTCAAAGACTACGGCAAACTCTCGGGCCGTTCTCTTGAGGACCTGCAAGCCGGCGCGCGCGTTGATGTGAACGAACGCAAGCGCCACCCCATGGACTTCGCCCTCTGGAAAGGGGCAAAGCCCGGCGAACCCTCCTGGGAAAGCCCCTGGGGCCAGGGTCGGCCGGGCTGGCATATCGAGTGCTCCGCCATGTCCCGCAAGTACCTTGGCGACTCCTTCGACATCCACGGCGGCGGCCAGGATCTGATCTTCCCCCACCATGAGAATGAAGTCGCCCAATCGGAAGCCTGCACCGGCGTGGCCCCCATGGCCCGCTACTGGCTGCACAACGGCTTTATCACCGTCAACCAGGAGAAGATGTCCAAGTCACTGGGCAACTTCTTCACCCTCCGGGAGATCCTGAAAAAATTCCCCGGCGACGTGATCCGTTTCTACCTCCTCTCCACCCACTACCGCAGCCCCATCGACTTTGACGACAGCAAGCTGGAAGCGGCGCAAAAAGGGCTGCAGCGCCTGCGCACCAGCCGGCGCCTCATCGAAGAGACCTTGGCCGCAAGCGGGAAAGGGGGGGCGGAACGGCCCGCCGGGCAGCGGGAAAATTTGGAGGAACAGTGGACGGCCGCGAAAAACGGCTTCCGCGAGGCCATGGACGACGACTTCAACACCGCCCTCGCCCTGTCCATGCTCTTTGACCTGGCCCGGGAGGCCAACACATTCCTGCACGGCGGCTTCACCCTGTCGCCGGAAGACCGGCAAATCCTGCTCCAGGTGGGTGAAACCTTCAATGAACTGGCCGGCGTGCTCGGCATCGACCTGTCGGGAGGGGCGGCAGCGGCTGATGATTCAACCGTCGATGGTCTGATGAACCTGCTGATCGGCCTCCGCGCCGAGGCGCGGAAGAAAAAGGACTGGGCGACAGCCGACCGCATCCGCGACGGCCTGAAGGAACTGGGCATCGTCATCGAGGATACGCCCCAGGGCGCCCGCTGGAAGAAGACTTGACCGTGGAAAAAAGGGATGAACCGGTGGAACCAGGTTGCACGTTCATGGGCGGCGGTTGGAAGGACTGGCGCGGCAGCGTCCCGGCCGAACTGCCGTCGCCCCTGGCGCTGGCTTATCTGGGCGACGCCGTCTACGAGTTGTGGGTCCGCCGGACACTGATCGAGGCCGGCGTTGTCAAGGTGGCCCAGTTGCACAAGCAGGCTGTCGAGCTCGTCCGGGCCGCATCACAGGTCGCCCTGTTGCGACGCATCGAACCCCTCCTTGATGAGGAGGAAAAGGAATGGGTGCGCCGTGGCCGCAACGCTGACTCCGGCCGCTCGCCCAAATCGACCGATGTGACCACCTACCGGTTGTCGACAGGCTTCGAATGCCTCGTGGGATATTGGTCGCTCGCGCGGCCGGAGCGCCTGCCTTTCCTGCGGGAGCAGCTCGCCCTGTGGTTGGACAAGCGGGAAAACGAAAGAGGCTGCGGAAGTGACACACTTCCCGGCATGAAGGAAATGGAGCCGAAGTAGTATGAAGAGGGAAAGACAAATTCCTTCCCGTGAAAAGCCCTTTGGGAAAGGGCCGAAAGAAAACCGGGGGGCTCGCAAGGGTCCGGGTGCCGGCGAAGCGGGAGAACGCCGTGAGTTCCGCAAAGGACCGGCGACCGGTGGTTCGGGTGACCGTCGTGACTTCCGCAAGGGTCCTGCCGCCGGCGGTTTGGGTGACCAGCGGGATTTTCGCAAGGGTCCGGCCCCTGGTGAACCGGGGGACCGTCGCGACTTCCGCAAAGGCCCCGGGACCGGCGGTTTCGGCGAAAGAAGCGATTTTCGCAAGGGTCCGACCGCCGGTGAACCGGGAGGCCGCCGCGACTTCCGCAAAGGTCCGGCTGGCGGCGAAATAGGCGACCGTCGCGACTTCCGTAAAGGAGCCGGCGAAACAGGTGACCGTCGCGACTTCCGCAGGGGAGCTGGCGGACCGGAAGAGCGTCGCGAATTCGGCAAGCCCTTCGAGCCGAGAGATAATCGTGAAGGCCGTGAATCGGCAAAACCGCGCGACGGACGCGGTCGGCGCATCGCCGTGGAAAGGCCCGAGCCCGAAGAGCGGGAGGACTTGCTGGCGGGCCGGCAACCTGTCATGGAAGCGCTGAAATCTGGCCGCGCCATCAATAAGCTCGTCATCGCAAAAGGCGCCCGGGAGGGCTCCATCCGGGAGATCCTGGGCATGGCCCGCGATAAAGGCATCCCCATCACCGAACTGGAGCGGACAGTCCTCGACCAGGAGGCGCGCCACCACCAGGGCATCATCGCCCATGTGGCGCCGGTTGCCTATGTAGAGGTAGAGGAGATCCTGGAAAAAGCCAAAGCCAAAGGGGAGCCGCCCTTCGTCCTGCTCCTCGACGGACTGGAGGACCCCCACAACATCGGCGCGCTTTTGCGCACGGCCGAAGGCGCCGGTGCCCATGGCGTCGTCATCCCCAAACGACGCGGCGGGGCGATCACCAGCACCGTCGCCAAAGCCTCAGCCGGCGCCGTCGAATACGTGCCTATCGCCCGGGTGACCAACCTCGTCCAGACGGTAGGACAACTGAAAAAAGCAGGACTTTGGATCATCGGCAGCGCCATGGACGCGCCCCAACCCTATTTCCGCCAGGACTTCAAGGGCCCCGTGGGACTGATCGTCGGCAGTGAAGGCAAGGGAATCAGCCCGCTGCTGCGGGAACACTGTGATCACCTGGTCTCGATCCCCATGGGAGGAAAGGTCGACTCCCTCAACGCCTCTGTCGCCGGCGCGTTGCTCATGTACGAGCGTGTCCGCCAGCTTCAGGAGGGCGCAACGACGCAGCAATAAACCCATGGGCATGCAATGAAAGACACCCTGATCGTCGACGGGTACAACGCCTTGAACGCCTGGCCCGACCTGCATGATCTGCGCGCCCGCAGCTTCGACCACGCCCGAGACAAACTGATCGACATCCTCATGGAATACGCCGCCCTGCAGGGGCTCCGGCTGATCGTCGTCTTCGATGCCCACCATGTCAAGGGGGGGAAGGAGCGGGTCGAGGAGCGGGCCGGTGCCCGCATCGTCTACACCCGCGAAGAGGAGACGGCCGACCGGTACATCGAGCGCCTGCTGGGGCGGCAGGTCCGCGGCAACGTCTGGGTGGCTACGGGAGACGCTGTCGAGCAGGCCATCGCCCTCGGGCGGGGAGCCTGCCGGCTCCCCGTGCGGGAACTCCACGCCCAAGTCAGGGCGTCGACGCGGGAGAAAAAGCAGCGCCTGCAAGCAGGCGCAGAGGGCGATGCCCTTGACAGCCGCCTCGATAGCCGTCTCGATGAAGAACTCCGCCGGAGACTGGAACAGATGCGCCGCGGCCTGACCTCCTAAAACTGCCGATGATTGGGGGCGAGTCCTTGACGGTCAAAAAGACCTTCGGGTATAATGAGGTTGTTCCCAAAGGACAACCCGCCTTCAAGCGGAACAGGGCTTCACACGAATCGGGCGATTCGAAGGGAAACTCAATTGTGGGGGCGATAGGCGTGAGTGTGAATGCCCAGAGAGAACTGTTGGACGACTTTGAGCAACTCGTGGACGAAGAAGTCGTAGAAATGGCCAAAGAGGGCGATGAAGAAGCCCTCGAATACCTGATCAACAAATACAAGAACTTCGTTCGCGCCAAAGCGCGTTCCTACTTTTTGATCGGGGCGGATCGGGAGGACATCATTCAGGAAGGGATGATCGGCCTCTACAAAGCGATTCGCGACTTCCGCTGTGATAAGCTTTCCTCCTTTCGCGCCTTTGCCGAGCTATGCATCACCCGCCAGATCATCACGGCCATCAAGACGGCAACCCGTCAGAAGCATATCCCCCTGAACTCTTACGTCTCGTTAAACAAGCCCATCTATGATGAAGACTCTGATCGGACGCTCCTCGATGTCATTTCTGGCACCAAGATCACCGATCCGGAAGAGTTGATCATCAGCCGTGAGGAGTTCGACGATATTGAGGAAAAGATGGGCGAGATCCTGAGTTCTCTCGAATGGAAGGTCCTCATGTCCTATCTGGAGGGCAAGTCCTATCAGGAGATCGCTGTTGATTTAAAGCGGCACGTCAAGTCCATCGACAACGCCTTGCAGCGGGTTAAGCGCAAGTTGGAAAAATACCTGGAAAACCGGGACGAGGAACGTCTGGCCGGCGCCCTGCGCGATCGGTGCCCTACCCGGGAAGTCCGTTTTTTAACCAAAGAAATCGTGGACGAGCCGAAATAATCCACCTGGAGACGGGTGGATTTTTCGCCGGATAAAGACATTTTTCTGAGGGCATACTTTGTAGAGAGTGCCCTCTTTTATTGCGTCCTGCGCGGGCAGGAACCACCCGGGAATGTTGTTGACTTCCGTTTTTGCTTGTGCTAAAGTAATGTGAGTAATGGGCAAATTCGGACCACCCGGTACGGGTGGTTTTGTCAATGCAACGGGGGAGGTGTCGCAATGCGTGTCGGTGTTACCCTGGCCTGCACGGAGTGCAAGCGCCGGAATTACATGACGAACAAGAACAAGAAGAACGATCCTGATCGTATCGAGTTGAAGAAGTACTGCAAATGGTGCAAGACGCAAAAGGTCCATAAAGAGACCAAGTAGGTCTGTGCTCACTTGCGGTGCTGTCGCCGTCCCTAATCCGCCGGACGTGGGTAGCGCCATGACTTGCGGCGAATCGGTGTTTGAGGAAGGGAAGTTCCAGTGGGCGAGATAAAACAAACGGATAAGCCTGAAAAGGTCGAGAAAACAGAAAAAGCGACCAAAGCAACCCTGGTCAAGGACGCTGCCAAAAAAGGGGAGCCGGCAAAAAAACCCGCTGTTACACGTTCTTCAACGATGGAACGCTCCCAGAACTTCGCCCGCGGCGTAGCCAGCGAGATGAAGAAGGTCCATTGGCCGACCCGCCAGGAAGTGATCACCTACACAGGTGTCGTCCTCACCGCTGTCGTCTTCGTGGCGGCGCTGATTTTCGTAGTCGATGAAGCCTTGAGTCTCACGCTGAAAGCATTGATCAAGTGACCATGGAAAAGCAGTGGTACGTGATCCATACTTACTCCGGCTATGAGAACAAGGTGAAGGCCAACCTGGAACGCCGTGTCGAATCGATGAACATGGAGGACAAGATCTTTCGCATCCTCGTCCCCATGGAAGACGAAGTCGAGATCAAAAACGGCAAGCGCAAGGTAACGAAGCGCAAGGTCTTCCCAGGTTATGTCATCGTTGAGATGATCATGACGGACGACTCCTGGTATGTAGTGCGCAACACGCCTGGGGTAACCGGCTTTGTGGGTCCGGGAACAAAACCGATTCCCTTGCAGCCTGGCGAAGCGGCGCACATCCTGAAATCGATGGGCCTTGATGAGGCGCGGACCCGCCACGACTATGAACTCAAGCAGAACGTGCGGGTGATCTCCGGGCCTTTTCAGGATTTTATCGGCACCATCGAAGACATTCAGCCGGAAAAAGGCAAGCTGAAGGTGCTCGTCTCCATGTTTGGCAGGGAGACGCCCGTTGAGCTTGATTTTTCACAAGTAGAAAAAGTATAAGTCGTGCTAATAGACCAAGAGAAGGAGGTGGCACCAACCAATGGCAAAAAAAGTAGTCGCAGTCGTCAAGCTGCAATGTCCTGCCGGTAAAGCGAACCCCGCCCCCCCGGTCGGTCCTGCCCTGGGCCAGCATGGGGTTAACATTATGGCCTTTTGCAAGCAGTACAACGAAGCTACCGCGGCCCAAGCCGGCCTGATCATCCCGGTGGAAATTACGGTGTATGAAGACCGTTCCTTCACCTTCGTGACCAAGACGCCCCCGGCCGCCGTTCTGCTGAAAAAAGCAGCCGGTATCGAAACAGCATCCGGCACGCCCAACAAGAAAAAAGTCGGCAAGGTTCCTCGCGCGAAAGTGCAGGAAATCGCCGAAATGAAGATGAAAGACCTCAACGCGGCCAGCGTCGAGGCGGCCATGCGCATGATCGAGGGCACCGCCCGCAGCATGGGCATTGAGATCGTCTAATCGGGATCGCGTTGACCCAGTGGGAGGGCTAAAGCCCGCCAACACCACGAGGAGGATAAAACATGCCGAAACACGGGAAAAAGTATCTGGAACAGGCCAAACTGGTTGACCGGGATCAAGTCCTGGAAGCCCAAGAGGCCATGGATATGGTCAAGAAGATGGCAACCGCCAAGTTCGATGAGACGGTGGAAGCCGCCTTCCGGCTCGGCGTCGATCCGCGCCATGCCGACCAGATGATCCGGGGCGCTGTCGTTCTGCCCCATGGCACCGGCAAATCCCGGAAAGTGGCCGTCTTCGCCAAGGGCGACAAGGCCAAGGAAGCCGAAGCTGCCGGCGCTGATGCCGTTGGCGCCGAGGATCTCGTTGAAAAGATCCAGGGCGGCTGGCTGGACTTTGACGTGGCTGTCGCCACGCCCGACGTGATGGGTCTCGTCGGTAAACTGGGCCGTTTGCTCGGTCCCAAGGGCTTGATGCCCAACCCCAAGACCGGCACCGTCACCTTTGACGTGACCCGGGCGATCCAAGAGATCAAAGCTGGTAAGATCGAATACCGCGTTGACAAGACGGGGATCATCCATGCCCCCATCGGCAAGGCTTCTTTCGATGCCCAGAAACTGCTGGAGAACTATCAGACCCTGCTGGACACCCTGATCAAGGCGAAACCGGCGGCGGCGAAAGGCCAGTACATCAAGAGCATCACCTTGTCGTCCACGATGAGCCCTGGCGTTCGCATCAACCCGCTGAAGCCTCATGCCGTTCAGGTCCAACAGTAAATTCCGGCTTGACAACCGGAAGGCTGATGATTAGGATAGATACAGTCTAGTGACTATGAAAATTGAAAAGACTCGCTGTAGACAGCAGGCGCCGCAGTGATGCGGCTTAATGTGAAAACACCTGCCGAGGTGATTGGTCAAGATAACCAGTGAAGCGGCCTTGCGCCGGCTTCATCAGGATATGTTTTGTCGCCAAGCCTCCGCTGTCTGCAGCGGAGGCTTTTCCGCTTTCTCACCGCAAAGGGGGTGAAACAACCCGCATGGCCAATAAAGAACAAAAAGCTGCACAACTCGCTGAAATCAGAGAAACCATGGGCAAAGCCAAGTCCTGCGTGCTCGCCGACTTCCGGGGAATGACCGTCAAGGAAGCCACCAAACTGCGGAACGAGTTCCGCAAGGCCGGCGTGGAGTTCAAGGTCTGCAAAAACACCCTGACCCGCATCGTCGCCAACGAGCTCGGTATCCAAGGTCTGGACCCCTACCTGGAAGGCCCGACAGCGATCGCTTTCGGTATTGAGGACCCCGTCGCTCCCGCCAAGGTGCTGACGGAATTCGCCAAGACGACCAAGAACAAAAACTTCGCCATCAAAGCCGGCGTTGTCGAAGGCAAGGTCATCACTGTTGACGGCGTCAAGGCCCTGGCCGATCTGCCGTCGCGCGAAGTCCTGCTGGCCCAGGTCCTCGCCGGCATCCAAGGTCCCCTCGTCGGCCTGGTCAATGTCCTGCAAGGTCCCATCCGCAAACTGGGCTACGCCCTGGAAGACCTGCGCAAACAAAAGGAAAGCGCATAAGGCCAGCCGCCTGAGCGCTTAACCTAAGCCCCGCTCCTTTCCGGTAGGTTTGGAGCAAGGGCAACCCCTCAAACCATGATAATATTAAATGGAGGAATTCAATACCATGAGCAAGATCAATGAAATCATCGAAGCGGTCAAAGGCCTGACCGTTCTCGAACTGGCCGAACTGGTCAAAGCCTTCGAAGAAGAATTCGGCGTCAGCGCTGCCGCTCCCGTCGCCATGGCCGCCATGCCCGTGGCCGCCGCCGCTGCTGCTCCTGTCGAAGAGCAAACCGAATTTGACGTCATCCTGAAAGCCGCTGGCGACAAGAAAGTCAACGTCATCAAAGTCGTCCGCGAAATCACCGGCCTGGGCCTCAAAGAAGCAAAAGACCTCGTTGACGGCGCTCCCAAAGCCGTTAAAGAGAAAATCGCCAAAGAAGAAGCCGAAGCCATCAAGAAGAAGCTTGAAGAAGCCGGCGCTTCTGCCGAAGTTAAGTAATCTCGCTTCAGGAACAGTTGGAAAAAAGCAGGGCGGATCCCTCCGTCCTGCTTTTTTTCACTCCAAATATTTTTCTGGCAACGGCTCACTGTCATTGACAGTTTACGCCTCTTATGCTAATATTATATCTTGCGATTGTGCCCGTGATTGGGGTGATCACTCCAGCAAGGGTGCATTTTACCGGGAATAATTTCGGTTTCGACAGGGTAGAATACCCGGATATGAGGGGGAACCTGGGTGGACTCGCCGGGGAGGGAGTCTATTGCCGCAATCGTAGAAAAGAAACCTGGTCGTAGAGGGTAGGTGAAGACAGACCCTCGAACTGGTGTTTCTTTTGTTTTGCTATCACGATACAAGAGGTGAATCGGATGGTATATCCTGTGCAATGTGGGCCTCGCGAGCGATGGACATTTGCCCGCATCCAGGAAGTCATGGACATGCCCAATCTGATAGAAATCCAGCAGAACTCTTATCGCTGGTTTCTCGAAGAGGGTTTGCGCGAGATGTTCCGCGATATCTCGCCCATCCAGGACTTCACGGGGAACCTGATCCTGGAGTTCATCGACTATGCCCTGGGCGACCCCAAATACAGCGTGGAAGAATGCAAGGAACGCGATGTCACCTTTGCGGCCCCTTTGCGCGTCAAAGTCCGCCTGATCAACAAAGAGACGGGCGAGGTCAAAGAGCAGGAAGTCTTCATGGGCGACTTCCCGTTGATGACGGACAAAGGCACCTTCATCATCAACGGCGCTGAACGGGTCATCGTCAGCCAGCTCGTTCGTTCACCTGGTGTCTATTACAATGAAGCCATCGACCCACCAAGCGGCAAAAAGCTCTTCGGCGCCACCATCATCCCCAACCGCGGCGCCTGGCTGGAATTTGAAACCGACATCAACGACAACGTCTTCGTGCGCATCGACCGCACCCGCAAGCTGCCGGCGACCGTGCTCATCCGGGCCTTGGGTTATTCCAACAACGCCCAGGTGCACGAACTCTTCGACGGCGACGAGCGGATCCGGATCACCCTGGAACGGGATAACACGGAAAACACGGAAGAAGCGCTCGTTGAGATCTATAAACGCCTCCGTCCCGGCGAGCCTCCGACAGTGGACAGCGCGAGGAGCCTGCTGGAGACCCTCTTTTTCGATCCCAAGCGTTACGACCTGGCCAAAGTCGGCCGTTATAAGATCAATAAACGCCTCGGTGTCAGCGTGGAACGGGAGATCCGCCACCTGACTCGGGATGACATCATCGCCGCCGTCCGGGAACTGCTCAAGCTGATGCAGGGCGAGGGACGGGCCGACGATATCGACCACTTGGGCAACCGCCGCCTCCGCTCTGTCGGCGAACTGTTGCAGAACCAGTTCCGCATCGGCCTCTCGCGGATGGAACGGGTGGTTCGCGAGCGGATGACCATCCAGGACGTGGAGGTCATCACGCCGCAGGTGCTGATCAACATCCGTCCTGTCGTGGCCGCCATCAAGGAGTTCTTCGGCTCCTCCCAGCTCTCCCAGTTCATGGACCAGACGAACCCGCTGGCCGAACTGACCCACAAGCGCCGCCTCTCCGCCCTCGGTCCCGGCGGTCTTTCGCGGGAACGGGCCGGCTTCGAAGTGCGCGACGTTCACCACTCCCACTATGGACGCATGTGCCCCATCGAGACGCCGGAAGGTCCCAACATCGGCCTGATCGGCTCATTGTCCACCTTTGCGCGGATCAACGAGTTTGGCTTTATTGAGACGCCCTACCGCAAGGTCGACAAGGAGCGCGGCGTCGTCACCGACCAGATCGACTACCTGACCGCCGATGAGGAAGACAAGTATATCGTGGCCCAGGCCAACGCCCCTCTCGATGAAGAAGGGCGTTTCAAGGAAAAACGGGTCAACGCCCGTCACGGCCACGACATCCTCGTCGTCCCCGTCGAAAAAGTCGACTACATGGACGTTTCACCCAAACAGGTCGTCTCCATCGCCACCGCCTTGATCCCCTTCCTGGAGCATGACGACGCCAACCGCGCCTTGATGGGCGCCAACATGCAACGCCAGGCCGTGCCCCTCTTGCGCACCGACGCCCCCTATGTGGGCACAGGGATGGAATTCAAGGCTGCCTACGACTCGGGTGTCTGCGCCATCGCCCGCAAAGCCGGCTACGTGGAGCGGGTCACTGGCGACGAGATCTTCATCCGCTGTGACGACGGCACAACCGAGCATCACAAGCTGCTCAAGTTCCTCCGTTCCAACCAGGGCACCTGCATCAACCAAAAACCGATTTGCTATAAAGGGCAGCGCGTCGAGGCCGGCCAGACCATCGCCGACGGCCCCTCGACCGATCAGGGCGAATTGGCCCTGGGGCGCAACGTCCTCGTCGCCTTCATGACCTGGGAAGGCTACAACTACGAAGACGCCATCTTGGTCAACGAAAAACTGGTCAAAGAGGACTACTTCACCTCCATTCATATTGAAGAATATGAATGCGACTCTCGCGACACCAAGCTGGGACCAGAAGAGATCACCCGCGACATCCCCAACGTGGGCGATGAGGTCTTAAAAGACCTGGACGATCGCGGCATCATCCGCGTCGGCGCCGAGGTCCGCCCCGGCGACATCCTCGTCGGCAAGGTTACCCCCAAAGGCGAGACGGAATTGACGGCGGAAGAGCGCCTGCTGCGGGCCATCTTCGGCGAAAAGGCGCGGGAAGTGCGCGACACCTCCTTGCGCGTCCCCCACGGGGAAGCCGGCAAGATCGTCGACGTCAAGGTGTTCTCGCGGGAAAACGGCGACGAACTTGCGCCTGGCGTCAACCAACTGGTGCGCGTCTATATCGCTCAGAAGCGGAAAATCTCCGAGGGCGACAAGATGGCCGGCCGCCACGGTAACAAGGGCGTCATCTCCCGGATCATGCCGGAAGCCGACATGCCCTACCTGGCCGACGGCACGCCCGTCGAAATCGTACTCAATCCCCTGGGTGTTCCCTCGCGGATGAACATCGGTCAGATCCTGGAGACCCACCTCGGTTGGGCTTCCAAGCATATGGACCGCGGTTTCCTCGCCGAAGGGACGCCGAGCGGAGAAAAAGGGATCCGCGTGGCCACGCCGGTCTTTGACGGCGCCACAGAAGATGATATCTTTGAATTCCTCACCAAGGCAGGGTTGCCCAAATCGAACGAAGTGGCCTTGACGGACACCCGGACCGAGGG
Source organism: Heliomicrobium undosum (assembly GCF_009877425.1). Taxonomy (NCBI): domain Bacteria; kingdom Bacillati; phylum Bacillota; class Clostridia; order Eubacteriales; family Heliobacteriaceae; genus Heliomicrobium; species Heliomicrobium undosum. The sequence continues at coordinate 34,585 of NZ_WXEY01000011.1, forward strand.
CCTGCGCGAGACCATGGCCGCTGTTCCCCTTGGCAAATCAATCCTCTATGACGGCCGGACTGGCGAACCCTTCGACAATCCGATCACCGTCGGCTATATGTACATGTTGAAACTGGCCCACCTTGTTGACGACAAGATCCACGCTCGTTCGACCGGTCCCTACTCGCTCGTCACGCAGCAGCCCTTGGGCGGCAAGGCCCAGTTCGGCGGCCAGCGTTTCGGCGAGATGGAGGTTTGGGCGCTCGAGGCCTACGGGGCCGCCTACACCCTGCAGGAGATCCTCACCGTCAAATCGGACGACGTGGTCGGTCGTGTGAAAACATACGAAGCGATCGTCAAGGGCGAGAACATCCCCGAACCGGGCGTGCCCGAATCCTTCAAGGTATTGATCAAAGAACTGCAGAGCCTGGGCTTGGATGTCAAAATCCTCTCGGAAGACGAACGGGAAATCGAGATCAAGGAAGTCGAGGAAGACGTGGCCGAGACGGCCAAGGAACTCGGCATCGACATCCAAGGCGAAGATAAGCCGGAAACGGCCGGTGAGCCCGCATCGCCCGATGAAATGGATGATGAAGAGGAGATCGATTTTGCCGCCGGCTTCCTGCAGGATGCCTTGGAAGAACTGGAAGAAGACTGATCCGCCCAAAGGTGACAACCCGGAAGGGAGAGAATCCGTTGCTCGATGTCAATAATTTCGACCGCATGCGCATCGGCCTGGCTTCACCGGATCTGATCCGGCAATGGTCGAGCGGGGAAGTGAAGAAACCGGAAACCATCAACTACCGGACCCTTAAGCCGGAACGGGATGGCTTGTTCTGTGAACGGATCTTTGGCCCCACCCGCGACTGGGAGTGTCACTGCGGCAAATACAAACGGGTCCGCTACAAGGGCATCGTCTGTGACCGCTGCGGCGTCGAGGTCACCCGCTCCAAGGTCCGCCGGGAACGCCTCGGCCATATCGAACTGGCGGCGCCTGTCTCCCACATCTGGTACTTCAAAGGCATCCCCAGCCGGATGGGCCTGTTGCTCGACATGTCGCCCCGTTCGCTGGAGAAAGTCCTGTACTTTGTCGCCTACATCGTCATCGAACAGGGCGACACGCCGCTGATGAAAAAGCAGCTCCTCACGGAGACGGAATACCGGGAACACAGGGAAAAATACGGCAACCGTTTCCGCGCCGGTATGGGCGCTGAGGCGATCAAAGAACTCCTCGTCGAGATGGACCTGGATCAACTTTGCCGGGAACTGCGCCAGGAATTGAAAGAGGTGTCGGGGCAGCGGAAGGTGCGCGCCATCCGCCGCCTGGAGGTCGTGGAAGCCTTCAAAAATTCCGGCAACCGTCCCGACTGGATGATCATGGACGTCGTCCCTGTCATCCCGCCGGAACTGCGCCCCATGGTGCAACTCGACGGCGGCCGCTTCGCCACCTCTGACTTGAACGATCTTTACCGGCGCGTGATCAACCGGAACAACCGCCTCAAGCGGCTGCTCGATCTGGGCGCTCCCGACATCATCGTCCGCAACGAAAAGCGGATGCTGCAAGAAGCTGTCGACGCCCTCATCGACAACGGTCGCCGCGGCCGGCCCGTCACCGGACCGGGCAACCGACCCCTCAAGTCCCTCTCTGACATGCTCAAGGGCAAACAGGGCCGCTTCCGCCAGAACCTGCTCGGGAAACGGGTCGACTACTCCGGACGTTCCGTCATCGTCGTCGGTCCCGAACTAAAGCTGCACCAGTGCGGCCTCCCCAAAGAGATGGCGCTGGAACTGTTCAAGCCCTTTGTCATGAAAAAGCTCGTCGAGGACGGCCACGCCCACAACATCAAGAGCGCCAAGCGGATGGTGGAGCGCGTCAAAAACGAAGTCTGGGATGTCCTGGAGGACGTCATCGCCGAACACCCCGTCCTGCTCAACCGGGCGCCGACCCTGCACCGCCTCGGCATTCAGGCCTTTGAACCGGTTCTCGTCGAAGGCCGGGCGTTGCAGATCCACCCGCTCGTCTGCACGGCTTACAACGCTGACTTCGACGGCGACCAGATGGCCGTCCACGTGCCCCTCTCCGCTGAAGCCCAGGCGGAGGCGCGCAACCTGATGCTGTCGGCCCATAACATCCTTAACCCGAAGGATGGTCGGCCCGTCGCCACGCCGACCCAAGACATGGTCATCGGCGCTTATTACCTGACCATTGAGCGCGAAGGCGCCAAAGGCGAGAACATGATCTTCGCCAGCCCCGATGAGGCCATTGCCGCCTATGACGCCAAGAGCGTCAACCTGCAGGCTCGGATTCGCGTCCGGCCCACAGCGCGTGTGCAAGAAGCCCTCGAATACGCCAAAGGTGAAGCCCGCTCCTTTGATGAGCAGGGACGCCTCTCGACCACGGTGGGACGGCTGATTTTCAACAGCGTCATCCCGCCCAAGGTCGGCTACGTCAACGAGGTCGTCGGCAAGAAGCAGTTGGGGAACATCGTCGCCCGCTGCTATGACAAGTTAGGGATCAGCGAAACAGCCGCCATGCTTGACGGCATTAAAAAACTGGGTTACACCTTCTCCACCCGCGCTGGCATCACCGTCGGGATCACCGACGTGGAAGTTCCTGAAGAGAAGAAACGCCTTATCGGCGAGGCCGACGGCTTCGTAGAAAAGGTTGAACAACAGTACCGCCGCGGTTTGATCACCGAAGAGGAACGTTACCAGAAGGTTATCGACATCTGGAACAAGACAACGGACGGCGTCACCCAAGCCTTGATGCAGACGTTGGACAAATTCAACCCCGTCTACATGATGGCCAACTCGGGCGCCCGCGGTAACATTCAGCAGATCCGTCAGCTCGCCGGGATGCGCGGCTTGATGGCCGACCCGTCGGGCCGCATTATCGACCTGCCGATCAAAGCCAACTTCCGCGAAGGCCTCACCGTTTTGGAATACTTCATCTCCACCCACGGCGCCCGCAAAGGCCTTGCCGATACGGCGCTGCGGACAGCCGACTCCGGTTACCTGACCCGTCGTCTCGTCGACGTATCCCAGGATGTCATCGTGCGGGAGATCGACTGCGGCACCCACGAAGGCATCCCCGTTGAAGCGATTGTCGACGGCAAGCAGGTTATCGAAAAGCTGACCGATCGCCTCACCGGCCGCTACGCCCTGGAAGAGATCATCGATCCCGAAACGGGTGAAAAGCTTGCCGATTACAACGAAGAGATCCAGGCGGATGCCGCCGAAAGGATCGATCAGTTGATCAAACAGGGCAAGCTCAAACAGAATTCCGTCTATATCCGCAACGTATTGACCTGTCGCACCCGCTACGGTGTTTGCCGCCGCTGCTACGGCCGCAACCTGGCCACCGGCCGATCCGTCGAGATTGGCGAAGCTGTCGGCATCATCGCCGCGCAGTCCATCGGCGAACCGGGGACGCAGTTGACGATGCGGACCTTCCACACCGGCGGTGTCGCCGGCGATGACATCACCCAAGGTCTGCCGCGGGTTGAGGAACTTTTCGAAGCTCGCAAACCGAAGGGCCTGGCGATCATCGCCGAACAGGACGGTATCGTCCGGATCGTCGAGAACAAAGGCCGCAAGGATATCGAGATCGTCACCGACGACGGCGAGCAGCATCACTACGCCATTCCCTATAACTCCCGTCTGAAAATCGAAGACGGCCAGCGGGTGCAAGCCGGCGTCGAACTGACGGAAGGCTCCGTCAACCCCCATGACATGCTGCGCGTCAAGGGAATCCAGGGCGTCCAGACCTACCTGCTGCGGGAGGTCCAGCGCGTCTACCGCCTCCAGGGCGTCGACATCAACGACAAGCACATCGAGGTCATGGTCCGGCAGATGATGCGCAAGGTGAAGGTCGAGGAGCCAGGCGATACGGACCTGCTTCCCGGTGGTCTCATCGACATCGCTGACTTCGAGGCCGAGAACTTCAAAGCCATCGAAGCCGGCCTGGAACCGGCCACCGCGCGTCCGATCCTGCTGGGCATCACCAAGGCCTCACTGGCCACCGACTCCTTCCTCTCCGCCGCCTCCTTCCAGGAGACGACGCGGGTGCTCACTGAAGCCGCCATCAAAGGCAAAGTGGACCCGCTGCTCGGTCTGAAAGAAAACGTCATCATCGGCAAATTGATCCCGGCCGGCACAGGCATGTCGCGCTACCGCAACATCCAACTGCTCGCGGGCGACGAAATGGACGATGAGTACCTGGAAGACGGAACGGTCTAAGAGAGTTTTCAACAAAGTGAAAAGATAGCCTTTACTTGATAGGGGATGGGCCGGACGAAGGCGCCGCCTGACCGGCCCATTTTCCTTTATTGACAGAGACAGCGGGACGAACAGCATTTTTGTTGACACGCATCTTTGGAAGTGATACTATAATCAAGTGTGTGATTCGTTAAAGGAGGCTTACTATGCCTTTAGAGCGCTTGAAACAGGCCCGCCAGAAGACGGTTGGCACCAAGCAGACCCTGAAGGCGGTGGAGAAGGGGCAGGTCAAACTGGTCTATATCGCCGGAGACGCCGACCCCCATCTGGTGAATCCTTTAATGAAGCTGTGTGAAGAAAAGGCGATTCCCGTTGTCAACGTGGATTCGATGGAGGCGCTAGGCCTGGCTTGCAACATCAAGGTTGGCTCGGCGTCAGCGGCCATTGTGGCTGAGTAGATAATTTCTTCACTGACGATACGCATGGGTGAGTTGTAAGAAGAATTCCGGGAAGGAGGTGGATGTTCATGCCAACGATTAGCCAGTTGATCCGCAAAGGCCGCGAAGTTCTCACGGAGAAATCGACCGCTCCGGCATTGAAAGAGTGTCCGCAAAAGCGTGGGGTTTGCACCCGCGTCTATACGACGACTCCCAAGAAGCCGAACTCGGCTCTGCGCAAAGTGGCCCGGGTACGTTTGACCAACGGGGTGGAAGTGACCGCCTACATTCCCGGCATCGGGCACAACCTTCAAGAGCACTCCGTCGTTCTGGTTCGCGGAGGCCGGGTGAAAGACCTCCCCGGTGTGCGCTACCACATCGTTCGTGGCGCTCTGGATACCGCCGGTACCCAGAACCGCAACCAGGGCCGTTCGAAATATGGAACGAAGCGCCCCAAAAAAGGCGCCGCTACGGCTGCCAAAGGACCTGTCAAAGGCAAGAGGTAATGAGGGGAGGAGAATCCTATGCCGCGTAGAGGATCTGTCGCCCGGCGTGAAGTGCTCCCCGATCCCATTTACAACTCCAAGGTTGTCACGAAACTGGCAAACCAGATCATGTTGGACGGGAAAAAAAGCACTGCCGAGGCCATTTTGTACGGCGCCCTTGATGTGATCAAGGAAAAGACCAACAAGAACCCCATGGAAGTCCTGGAAGCCGCGTTGAAAAACGTGATGCCTCTCCTGGAAGTCAAAGCTCGCCGTGTCGGCGGCGCCAACTACCAGGTGCCGATCGAGGTTCGTCCCGAACGCCGCCAGACTCTGGGCCTGCGTTGGCTCATCAAGTACTCTCGTGAGCGTTCCGGCAAAACCATGATTGACAAGCTGGCTGGAGAGATCATGGATGCCGCCAACAGCACCGGCGGCGCCGTGAAGAAAAAAGAAGACACCCACAAGATGGCCGAAGCCAACAAGGCCTTCGCCCATTATCGCTGGTAAACAAACAGAGTCCCGCCAGGACCTGAGATCCGACAGAAAGGGGGAACGAGCGTGCCTAGACAGTTTCCGTTAGATAAGACACGGAACATCGGCATTATGGCCCACATCGATGCCGGCAAAACGACAACCACCGAGCGCATCCTGTTCTACACGGGCCGGGTGCACAAGATCGGTGAGGTTCATGATGGCGCTGCCACCATGGACTGGATGGTTCAAGAACAAGAACGCGGCATCACCATCACCTCTGCCGCGACGACCTGCCAATGGCGCGGGCACCGGATTAACATCATCGATACGCCCGGCCACGTGGACTTTACCGTTGAAGTCGAACGTTCCCTGCGGGTATTGGACGGGGCCGTCGCCGTCTTTTGTTCCGTTGGCGGTGTTGAACCGCAGTCGGAAACGGTATGGCGCCAAGCTGACAAGTACGGTGTTCCCCGGATCGCCTACATCAACAAGATGGACCGCATCGGCGCCGATTTTTTCCGCGGCGTCAGCATGATCCGGGAGCGCTTGGGCGCCAACCCTGTGCCCATCCAGATTCCTATTGGCTCTGAAGACCAATTCAAAGGCATCGTCGACCTGATCACGATGAAAGCCATGATCTACGTCGATGACCTGGGCAAGACGAGCGATGTCACCGAGATCCCCGAGGACCTCGCCGATATCGCCGCCGAATACCGGGAAAAGCTGCTGGAAGCGGTTGCTGAGTCTGACGAGGAACTGATGATGAAGTACCTTGAAGGGGAAGAACTGACCGAAGAGGAAGTCCGCAACGGCGTTCGTAAGAGCACCCTGGCCGTTAAGATGATCCCTGTTCTCTGCGGTTCCTCCTTCAAGAACAAAGGCGTACAGCCCCTGCTCGACGCCGTCGTTGAGTTCCTGCCGGCGCCGGTCGACATCCCTGCCGTCAAGGGCGTTAACCCCGACTCCGGCGAGGAAGATGTTCGTGAGGTTTCCGACGAAGAGCCTTTCTCCGCATTGGCCTTCAAGATCATGGCCGACCCTTATGTGGGCAAACTGGCCTTCTTCCGTGTCTACTCTGGCAAGCTGAGCTCCGGCTCATACGTGTACAACTCGACCAAGGGCAAAAAGGAACGGATCGGCCGCATCCTCCAGATGCACGCCAACCACCGGGAAGAGATCGCCGAGTTTTACACCGGTGATATCGCCGCTGCTGTCGGCCTGAAGGACACCACGACGGGCGACACCCTCTGCGATGAGAAGCAGCCCATCATCCTTGAGTCGATGCAGTTCCCTGATCCGGTCATCCACGTTGCCATTGAACCGAAGACAAAGGCCGACCAGGACAAGATGGGCATCGCCCTTCAGCGCCTGTCCGAAGAAGACCCGACCTTCCGCATGTCCACTGACCATGAAACGGGTCAGACGATCATCTCCGGTATGGGCGAACTCCACCTGGAGATCATCGTCGACCGGATGATGCGCGAGTTCAAGGTCGAAGCCAACGTCGGACGGCCTCAGGTCGCCTACAAGGAGACCATTCGCACCAAAGCCAAGGCGGAAGGCAAGTTCGTTCGCCAGTCTGGCGGTCGCGGTCAATACGGCCACGCTGTCATCGAGATCGAACCGCGTGAGCCTGGTGAAGGGTACGAATTTGTCAACAAGATCGTTGGCGGCGTGATTCCCCGCGAATACATCCAGCCCATCGACAACGGGATCCGCGAAGCCGCCGAAACAGGCGTCCTCGCCGGTTATCCCACTGTTGACTTCCGCGTCACCCTTGTCTTCGGTTCCTACCACGATGTGGACTCCTCGGAAATGGCCTTTAAGATCGCCGGCTCCATGGCGTTCAAAGAAGGCGCCGCTAAGGCCAAGCCCGTCATCCTTGAGCCGGTGATGAAAGTCGAAGTCACTGTTCCCGAGGAATACATGGGCGACGTCATCGGCGACATCAACTCCCGCCGGGGCCGCATTGAAGGCATGGAAGCGCGCGGCAACACCCAAGTGGTGCGCGGCTTCGTTCCCCTGTCGGAGATGTTCGGCTACGCCACCGACCTGCGTTCGCGCACCCAAGGCCGCGGCCAGTACGTCATGATGTACAGCCATAACGAAGAAGTGCCCCGCAACATCGCTGAAGGCATCATCGCGAAAAGAAAAGGCTAAATCGCCACAGGCGATTTTCGCCGGATAGAGGGTGGCCAAGCCGCCCTCACCAATAATCCTTAAGCCTGAAAAGGAAGGATGAGTACGAAATGGCAAAAGCCAAATTCGAGCGCACCAAGCCGCACGTGAACATCGGCACCATCGGTCACGTTGACCACGGCAAAACCACCACCACCGCTGCCATCACTCTGGTTCTCTCCAAAGTCGGCAAAGCCTCCTTCAAAAAGTACGACGAAATCGACGCTGCTCCCGAAGAGCGTGAACGCGGCATCACCATCAACACCGCCCACGTCGAGTATGAGACGGACACCCGTCACTACGCTCACGTGGACTGCCCCGGCCACGCCGACTACATCAAGAACATGATCACCGGTGCTGCCCAGATGGACGGCGCCATCCTGGTTGTGTCCGCTGCTGACGGCCCCATGCCCCAGACCCGTGAACACATCCTCCTGGCCCGCCAGGTTGGCGTTCCCTACATCGTTGTCTGGCTGAACAAAGCCGACATGGTGGACGACGCCGAACTGATGGAACTGGTTGAGATGGAAGTTCGCGAACTCCTCTCCTCCTACGAGTTCCCTGGCGACGACATTCCCATCGTTGCCGGTTCCGGCCTGAAAGCCCTCGAGTGCGGCTGCGGCAAGCGCGAGTGCGAATGGTGCGGCAAGGTCTGGTCGCTCATGGACGAAGTCGACAAGTACATCCCCACCCCCGAGCGCGCCACCGACAAGCCCTTCCTGATGCCGGTTGAAGACGTCTTCACCATCACCGGTCGCGGCACCGTCGCCACCGGCCGCGTCGAGCGTGGTCAGATCAAAGTCGGCGAAGAAATCGAGATTGTCGGTCTGGCTGAAGCCACCCGCAAGACCGTCGTCACCGGCGTTGAAATGTTCCGCAAGCTTCTCGACTTCGCCCAAGCCGGCGACAACATCGGCGCCCTGCTGCGCGGTGTTGAACGGAAAGACATCGAGCGCGGCCAGGTTCTGGCTAAGCCCGGCTCCATCAAGCCCCACACCAAGTTCACCTCCGAAGTCTACGTCCTGTCCAAAGAAGAAGGCGGCCGCCACACTCCGTTCTTCAACGGCTACCGGCCCCAGTTCTACTTCCGGACCACCGACGTCACCGGCTTCATCGAACTGCCTGAAGGCGTTGAAATGTGCATGCCTGGCGACAACATCAAGATGGTCATCGAGCTCGGCAAAACCATCGCCATCGAAGAAGGCCTCCGCTTCGCTATCCGCGAAGGCGGCCGGACCGTCGGCGCCGGTGTTGTCACCGGTATCATCGAGTAATCGATCGCCACGCGGCTAATAAGCGACCGGGTCCCTGAGGTTTCAGGCGACCCGGTCGCTTTCTTTTTGTAAGCGTCCTTGAACTTCCCTCATTATAAGATTCGCCGAGTCACAAAATTGCGGAGGGTGGCGCGGGTGCGCCAGCGGGGTTCGCTAAGAGCTCCGCGGCGGCTCGCTCGTCGGCTCCGCTCGGGCGCCAAAATCTCTCGGGTTTTTCTGCATGTCAATGGCGCCCTTTCCGCTCCGCCTCCTCACTCGCTTCTTCGCCGCTCCGCTCAAACCGCTCACCCCGCTGGCGCACCCGGTGCCACTTTGGGTGTTTTCCGTCGAACGCATAGACTATACTTTAACGGCAGCAGTAAAGAGCATGATAAAAGCCTTCCACCGTTGCTAAGGGGGAAGGCCTTCCTATTTAATATGTGCATATGGTTAGGTGACGTTAGGTTGGTAATCCGATATTGTTTGGGGTATTATAGGTGACGTATGGCGTAGTGTGGCTCTGGTTAGGGCTGATAGACTGTATAAAGAGCCGGTAGCATTATGCACCTGGCTTATTCGCTGATGTGAGTATTGCAGCGACTTCAGAAACTATTTGCTTTGCGCGGCTTTGTCCACGCTCTAGGTCTACTACACGGTCGGTCACAGCAACCAACTCTGCCCGGCCTGTGATTTGGTTTGACTCAATAGCTCGGACGACATGATATATCTCACCCTGTCGTGCCTCCATCCGGTCCAGACGCTCTAGGATCTTAAGCAGTAAATCCCGATCGGCCACTTTACCACCCCCCCCTGAAAAACATTATAGCACAATACTGATCCGGAACATCTAATATTCCTTTATTTTTCCAAATACGAATAAGCTGTTATGGTGTGCGACATCTAAAGAAAGCAAGTTGTGAAGATTACGGGCTAAATCATCCGTAATAGCCTCAAGTTTGATCTGGCGATGAAACGGATACCCCAGCCGGTTGTTTTTTTCGTATTGTGGGGGTTATTAAACTCGTTGAAATTGCTCAGCCCTGTACTCAATCTACCATAAAAGCAGGGCGGCCTGAGCGATTTGAGCGGAGCGGCGAAGAGCGAGCGCAGACGACAAGCGAGCCGCCACGGAGCTCTTAGCGAAGGTCGCCGTCAGCCCCCGCTATCGTAGCGCGAATTACCTCAGGCATCTTCTCCGGCGTCACATGACTACCCGCGTGGTAACCCTCGGCCTTTGATCAGTACCCGCACGCCAACAGCCCACTTCCCGCAGATTTTCCGAGAAATATTCAAATACGAAGCGAAAATCACTTGCATTTCCGAACACTTGGTGCTAAAATTTCATATTGTGGGTTGGCTTTGCGATGAAGCGAAAGGTTGCCCAACAATGGCTCGGGATTGGTGGGCGATGCTCTCTTTGTGTCTTTTTTACTTACGACACGCCCGAGAGCGTTGTTGGGGTAATTTTCGCGGAGAAGGTCCGTAATCAATCGGGCGAACAAAAGGAGGGACTTACCTACATGGGTAAACAAAAAATTCGGATCCGCCTCAAGGCTTTCGATCATCGGATTCTCGACCAGTCTTCCGAAAAGATCGTTGAAACCGCCAAGCGGACCGGCGCAGCGGTATCCGGTCCGATTCCGTTGCCGACGGAGAAGAGCATCTACACCATCCTGCGCTCTCCCCACGTCAACAAAGACTCCCGTGAGCAGTTTGAGATGCGCACCCACAAGCGCCTCATCGACATCCTCGAACCCAATCCGAAGACTGTCGATGCGCTCATGCGTCTGGACCTGCCGGCGGGCGTGGATATCGAAATCAAGCTGTAATCCTTTTGCTAGAGATGGGAGGTGTCATTGGTGGCTAAGAAAGGTCTTCTCGGACGGAAAATCGGTATGACGCAGGTATTTGCCGACAACGGTGTTGCTGTGCCCGTGACGGTTGTCCAGGCCGGCCCCTGTGTTGTCGTTCAGAAGAAAACCATGGAGAAGGACGGATACGAAGCTGTACAGATCGGTTTCGGCGATGTCCGTGAAAAACTGCTGAACAAGCCGAAAAAAGGTCACCTGAAAAACGCCGGCGTTCGCCTGGTTCGCGTTCTGCGCGAAATTAAGGTAGAGAGCATGGACGAGTATAAGGTGGGCCAAGAACTGAAAGCCGACGTCTTCTCCGCCGGTGAGTATGTTGATGTGGTTGGCACGTCCAAAGGCAAAGGTTTTGCCGGCGGCATCAAGCGCCACAACTTCAAGCGTGGACCGATGAAACACGGTTCCAAATACCACCGTCGCCCCGGTTCTGCCGGCGCCAAAGGTCCGGCCCGTATCTTCAAAGGCCGCAAGATGCCCGGTCGCCTGGGCAACGAGCGCGTCACCGTCCAAAAACTGCAAGTCGTCCGTGTCGACGCCGAGCGCAACCTGCTCCTGATCAAAGGCGCAGTGCCCGGTCCCAAGCGCGGCCTGCTGCTGATCAAAAACTCTGTCAAAGCCAAGTAATCAACCCCCGGAGAAAGGAGGACACGACATGCCGAAAGTAGCCGTTTACAACATCGAAGGCGCTCAGGTCGGTGAAATCGATCTGAACGATGAGATCTTTGGCATCGAGCCCAACGAGGCCGTCATGCACCAGGCCGTGGTTACCCAACTGGCCGCCTGGCGGCGCGGTACCCACAAGGTCAAGTCCCGTGGCGAAGTCTCCGGGGGCGGCAAAAAGCCCTGGAGACAAAAAGGCACCGGCCGCGCCCGCGCCGGCACCAGCCGTTCGCCCCTCTGGCGAGGCGGCGCAATCATCTTCGGGCCCCAGCCCCGCAGCTACAAGATCGCCATGCCGAAGAAGGCCCGCCGTCTGGCCCTCAAATCGGCCCTGTCGGACAAAGTCCGCGCCGGCAACCTGATCGTCGTCGACGCCCTGGAAATGGACGCCCCGAAGACGAAAGCCATCGCCGGTATCATGAACAAGCTCAACGTGGAACGCAAGGCCCTGTTGGTGACCGCCGACATCGACGAGAACGTCTTTAAGTCGGCCCGCAACATCCCCGGCGTTTCCCCCGTAGAAGCCGTTGGCATCAACGTCTATGACATCCTGAACCACGACAAACTGGTCATCACCAAAAATGCCGTGGCCAAGGTTGAGGAGGTGTTCGCCTGATGCGCAGCCCCTATGACGTTCTGAAAAAACCCGTTATCTCTGAACGGTCGATGGACTTGGCTCAGGAGAACAAATACACCTTCGTGGTGGAGCCGAAAGCCAACAAAATCGAGATCAAGCACGCTGTCGAACAGCTCTTCAACGTCAAGGTCCTCGACGTTCACACCATGAACGTCAAAGGCAAGCCCAAGCGGATGGGCAAGTACGCCGGTCGGACCGCTGACAAGAAGAAAGCCATCGTCACCCTGAAAGAGGGCGACAAGATCGAAATCTTCGAAGGCGTCTAAGTCTGGCTGGACCAAAGGAGGGAAACCGCGTGGCTGTGAAAAAGTTTAAGCCCACCTCGCCTGGTATCCGCCAGATGACGGTGGCGAGCTTTGATGAAATCACCAAGTCCCAACCGGAAAAATCGCTGCTCCAGCCTTTGAAAAAGAAGGCCGGACGCAACAACCAGGGCAAACTGACCGTTCGCCACCAGGGCGGCGGCCACAAGCGCATGTACCGGGTCATCGACTTCAAGCGGATCAAGGACGGCATTCCCGCCAAGGTCGCTTCCATCGAGTACGATCCGAACCGTACCTCGCGCATCGCCCTGCTCCACTACGCTGACGGCGACAAGCGCTACATCATCGCCCCCAACGGGCTGAACGTGGGCGACACCGTCGTCTCCGGTCCTGACGCCGACATCAAGACCGGCAACTGCCTGCCCCTGAAGAACATCCCCGTCGGCACCCTGATCCACTGCATCGAGATGCGCCCCGGCAAAGGCGGCCAACTCGTCCGTTCCGCCGGCGCCGCTGCCCAGCTCATGGCTAAGGAAGGCGACCACGCCACCCTGCGCCTGCCCTCCGGCGAAATGCGCAAGGTGCTGGCCGAGTGCCGCGCCACCATCGGTCAGATGGGCAACCTCGAACATGAAAACATCACCATCGGCAAAGCCGGCCGGAAGCGTTGGATGGGCATCCGTCCCACCGTCCGCGGTGTTGTCATGAACCCCGTCGATCACCCCCATGGCGGTGGTGAAGGCCGTTCCCCCATCGGACGCAAAGCGCCCGTCACCCCCTGGGGCAAAGTGGCCATCGGCGGCAAGACCCGTCGGAAGAAGTCTTCTGACAAGCTGATCATCAAACGCCGCACCAAGTAATTTGGTTCGGTGATACGGAGCGGGTAACACCACTCGCCACCCCGACACCAGAAGGGAGGATCGTGCATGGGCCGTTCTCTGAAAAAAGGACCTTATGTTGAAACCAGCCTGATTAAAAAGGTTGAGGAACTGAATCAAAAGAACGAGAAACGGGTCATCAAGACCTGGTCCCGGCGCTCGACCATTTTTCCGCAATTTGTCGGTCACACCTTCGCTGTCCATGACGGGCGCAAACACATCCCCGTCTACGTGACCGAAGACATGGTCGGCCACAAACTGGGCGAATTCGCCCCGACCCGGACCTTCAAAGGCCATGCCGGTTCGGAGAAATCCAGCCGTCTGCGCTAGGCCAAGGGAGAAGAGGAGGAAGGCCAATGGAAGCCAAAACCGCCCAAGCGGTGGCCAAGTACGTCCGCACCTCTCCCCGGAAGGTACGTCAAGTCATTGACCTCATTCGGGGCAAATCGGTAGCCGACGCCTTTGCCATTTTGAAATTCACCCCCGTGAAAAGCGCCGCTGACGTTGCGAAAGTCCTCAAATCGGCTGTCGCCAACGCCGAGCACAACTACGAGATGAACACGGCCGATCTCTATGTGAAGACCTGCTTTGTCGACCAGGGTCCCAGCATGAAACGGATCAGCCCCCGCGCCCAAGGCCGCGCCGATGTCATCAAGAAGCGCATGAGCCACATCACCGTCATTGTCGCCGAAAAGCCCGCCAAGCCCGCAGCCGCCAAGAAGGACCCCAAAGCCGCTGCTGCGAAGGCCGAGGCCAACGCCGGGACGAAGGAGGGATAAGCCGTGGGTCAAAAGGTCAATCCGAAAGGATTGCGGATTGGCATCATCAAGGACTGGGATGCCCGGTGGTTCGCTGGCAAAAACTACGCCGAACTGCTGCATGAAGACCTCAAAATCCGCAAATTTGTCAAATCGAAGCTCTATGCCGCCGGCATTCCCCGCATCGAGATCGAGCGGGCCGCCAACCGCGTCAAGGTGACCATCCACACCGCCAAGCCGGGCATCGTTATCGGCCGCGGCGGCGCCGAGGTGGAAAACCTGCGCAAAGAGCTGGAAAAAATGACGGGTCGCGCCGTCAACATCAATATCGCCGAAGTGAAAAAGCCTGAACTGGACGCCCAACTCGTCGCCGAGAACGTGGCTGCCCAGTTGGAAAAGCGGACCTCCTTCCGCCGGGCCATGAAACAGTCCGTCGGCCGCACCATGCGCCTTGGCGCCGAAGGCATCAAGATCATGGTCTCCGGTCGCCTCGGCGGCGCTGAGATCGCCCGGACCGAATGGTACAACGAAGGTAAGGTTCCCCTCCACACCCTCCGCGCCGATATCGACTACGGCTTCGCTGAAGCCCGCACCACCTATGGCATCATCGGCGTCAAGGTTTGGATCTACAAAGGCGAAATCCTGCCGGGCGCCAAGAACCGCACCGGTGAAACCCGTGAGCCTGCCGAGCGCGCTGAGCGTCCTGAACGTTCCGACCGTCGCGATCGCCGCCCCCGTGGTGACCGCCGGCCGCCTGCCGCCGCGGAAGGAGGGAAATAACCCATGTTGCTGCCGAAACGCGTCAAGTGGCGTCGGGTGCAACGGGGCCGTCTGAAAGGCAAGTCCAAAGGCGGCAACAGCGTCGCTTTTGGTGAATACGGCCTGCAAGCCCTTGAAGCCGCCTGGATCACCAGCCGCCAGATCGAAGCCGCTCGTATCGCCATGACCCGCTACATCAAACGGGGCGGTAAAGTCTGGATCAAGATTTTCCCCGACAAGCCTGTAACGGCCAAACCGGCTGAAACCCGGATGGGTTCCGGTAAAGGCTCTCCCGAATACTGGGTTGCCGTTGTCAAACCGGGCCGGATCATGTTCGAACTGGCCGGCGTTCCTGAAGATATCGCCAAGGAAGCCATGCGCCTGGCCATGCACAAGCTGCCCATTAAGTGCAAGTTTGTAAAACGGGAAGAAGTGGGTGGTGAAGCGAATGAAAGCTAAAGAACTGCATGACCTGAGCACGGAAGAACTGCAGAAACAGCTCACCAACTTCAAAGACGAGCTCTTCCGCCTCCGCTTTCAACTTGCTACCCAACAGTTGGAGAACCCCATGCGGATCCGGGACGTGCGCAAAAACATCGCCCGGACGCAAACAGTCCTCCGTCAACGAGAACTGGAAGCCCAAAAGGCTTAGTGCAGCGGGTAAGGAGGTAAGAAGCAGTGTCCGAACGTGCCGAACGAAAGACTCGCATCGGTAAAGTCACGAGCAACAAGATGGAAAAGACCGTCGTTGTCGCCGTTGAAAGCCGCATCCAGCACCCCCTGTACGGCCGTACCGTCAAGCAGACGAAGAAATTCAAGGCCCATGATGAAGAAAACGCCTGCCAAATCGGCGATGTCGTAGAAATCATGGAAACCCGTCCCCTCTCCAAGGAAAAGCGCTGGCGGGTTACCCGTATCGTCGAAAAGGCCGTCATCGTATAAACCACGGCATAGGAGGTTACCGTCGTGATCCAGCAAGAAACTCGACTCCGGGTCGGTGACAACACCGGAGCCAAAGAGTTGTTGTGCATCCGTGTGTTGGGCGGCTCCTACCGGAGGTATGCCTCTGTTGGCGACATCATCGTCGCTTCCGTTAAAGAGGCAACGCCCGGCGGCGTGGTTAAAAAGGGAGACGTCGTCAAAGCCGTGGTTGTCCGGACCCGGAAACCGATCAAACGGCCTGACGGCTCCTACATCCGCTTCAGCGAAAACGCCGCTGTCATCATCAATGATCAAAAAAACCCGAAGGGGACCCGTATCTTCGGGCCCGTGGCCCGCGAACTTCGCGACCGCGATTTCATGAAGATCATTTCGTTGGCCCCCGAAGTACTGTAGGGTGGAGGTGAAAGCACCATGGCCAACCCGAAAGTCCATGTAAGAAAAGGCGATCTGGTACAGGTCATCACCGGCAAGGATGCTGGCAAAAAAGGCAAAATCATTGAAGTGATTCCCGCCAAAAACCGGGTTGTCGTTGAGAAGGTCAACGTCGTCAAACGGCACTCGAAGCCCAGCAAAGCCAATCCCCAGGGTGGCATCATCGAGAAAGAGGCGCCGATCGACGCTTCCAACGTGATGATCTTCTGCCCCAAATGCGACCGGCCGGTGCGCAGCGGTCACAAGTTCCTGGAAAACGGCGACAAGGCTCGCATCTGCCGCAAATGCGGCGACGTGCTTGACAAAGACAAGTAAAGCCTCGTCCGAGAGGAGGTCAGCAGATTGGCCCGTCTGAAAGAGAAGATTCAAACCGATGTCAACGCTGCTATGATGCAGCGGTTCGGATATAAGAACGTCATGCAGATCCCTCGCCTGGAAAAAGTCGTCGTCAACATGGGCCTCGGGGAAGCGATTCAAAACCCCAAAGGTCTTGACGCGGCTGTAGGCGACCTGACCCGCATCACCGGTCAGAAACCGGTCATCACGACGGCGAAGAAATCCATCGCCGGCTTCAAACTGCGGGAAGGCATGAAGATCGGCTGCAAGGTGACCTTGCGTGGCGACAAGATGTACGACTTCGTCGACAAGCTCGTCACCGTGTCTCTGCCCCGCGTCCGCGATTTCCGCGGCATCAGCCCCAAGTCCTTCGACGGTCGCGGCAACTACACCCTCGGCCTGAAGGAACAACTGATTTTCCCCGAAATTGAGTACGATAAAATCGACCGTATGCGCGGTATGGACGTCACATTTGTGACGACGGCCAAGACCGACGAAGAAGCCCGTGAACTCCTTCGGCTGATCGGAATGCCGTTCCGCGCCGAATAAGGCATTACAGGAGGGAATCTCGTGGCAAAAACATCCATGATCGTGAAACAAAGCCGTTCCCCCAAATTTCGCGTCCGCGCCCACAACCGCTGCAAGATCTGCGGACGCCCCCACGCTTATATGCGTAAATTTGGGATGTGCCGGATTTGCTTCCGCAACCTGGCCTACAAAGGGGAAATCCCCGGCGTGACCAAGGCCAGTTGGTAAAGATACACGGAAGGGGGTACCAGCCCAATGGTCATGACCGATCCAATCGCGGATTTCCTGACACGGATCCGCAATGCCAATATGGTTTACCATGACAAAGTGGAAGTTCCGGCTTCCAAAGTCAAGCGGGCCATCGCAGAAATCTTCAAGAACGAAGGTTACGTCAAAGACGTGGAATACGTCGAAGACAACAAGCAAGGCTTGCTCCGCATCTACCTGAAGTTCGGCCCCAACCGTGAGAAAGTCATCACCGGCGTCAAGCGGATCTCCAAGCCGGGCCTGCGCGTCTACGCCCGCAAAGAAGAGATCCCCAAGGTCCTCGGCGGACTGGGTGTCGCCGTTCTCTCGACCTCGCAAGGCATCATGAGCGACAAAGCCGCTCGCAAAGCCGGCCTGGGCGGAGAAGTTCTCTGCTACATCTGGTAACAGACCCACCATCGAACCGAATCGCACACAGCAGGAGGTGTGACCATGTCACGGATCGGCAAGAAACCCGTGGCGATCCCGGCCGGCGTCAACGTGACGATTGAAGGCAACGTCGTTACGGTGAAAGGACCGAAGGGCCAACTCAGCCGGGAGCTCCATAAAGACATCATCGTCACGGTGGAAGGCAACACCGTCCAGGTTACGCGCCCCAGCGACGATAAATTCCATCGCTCCCTTCATGGCCTGAGCCGCACCCTCGTCGCCAATATGGTCGACGGCGTGTCTACCGGCTTCAGCAAAAACCTGGAACTGGTCGGCGTCGGCTACCGGGCGGCCAAGCAGGGCAAGAAGCTCGTCCTCACGGTCGGCTACAGCCACCCGGTCGAGATCGACCCCGGTGAAGGCCTTGAAGTGGAAGTCCCTGTTCCGACGAAGGTCATCGTCAAAGGGATCGACAAGGAAAAAGTGGGCGCGCTGGCGGCCAACATCCGCGCCGTACGAGAGCCCGAACCCTATAAGGGCAAGGGCATCAAGTATGATACCGAAGTGATCCGCCGCAAAGTCGGTAAGACCGGCGGTAAAAAAGGCAAGAAATAAGCCCTAACCCGAGGTCGAAGGGAGTGAGCCCGAGTGATCAAAAAGCTTGACCGCGATGCCGCACGTCAGAAGAAACACATGCGGATTCGCAAACGGGTGCAGGGCACTGAAGAACGTCCCCGCCTGTGTGTCTTCCGCAGTCTGAATCATATCTACGCCCAAGTGGTCAATGATGTCACCGGCCGGACCCTGGTGGCCGCCTCCAGCCTCGACGGCGACTTCAAGGCAGCCAACGTATCCGGCGGGAACATCGAAGGGGCCAAAAAGGTCGGCGAACTCGTCGCCAAGAAAGCCCTGGAAAAAGGCATCGACAAAGTGGTCTTTGACCGCGGCGGTTATATCTACCACGGCCGGATCGCAGCTCTGGCCGAAGCAGCCCGGGAAGCGGGGCTTCAATTCTAAGCGTCCCGCATAAAGGAGGGAAAAGAATGGCAAGAATAGACGCGAGTGGTCTGGAACTTCAGGAAAAAGTCGTCTACATCAACCGCGTGGCGAAAGTCGTCAAGGGCGGTCGCCGTTTCTCCTTCAGCGCCCTGGTTGTTGTCGGCGACGGCAAAGGCCACGTAGGCTTCGGCCTCGGCAAGGCCGGCGAAGTGCCTGAAGCGATCCGCAAAGGCGTTGAAGACGCGAAAAAGAACCTGATCGTCGTCCCCATGGTCGGTACGACCATCCCCCATCCCACCCTCGGCGTATTCGGCGCCGGCCGGGTGTTGCTCAAGCCGGCTTCCAAAGGTACCGGCGTCATCGCCGGCGGCCCTGTCCGCGCCGTCCTTGAACTGGCTGGGATTCACGATATCCTCACCAAATCCCTGGGTTCCAACAACGCCAACAACATGGTGCGCGCCACCATGGAAGGCCTGCGCAGCCTGAAGCGCGCCGAAGAGGTCGCCAAACTGCGCGGCAAGACGGTCGAAGAGATTACTGGTTAGGAGGGTCAACCGTGGCCAACAAACTTAAGATCACCTGGGTGAAAAGCGCCATCGGTTACTCCAAGAACCAGAAACTCACCGTGGCCACCCTGGGTCTCAAAAAGCTCCATCAATCGGTCCTCCATGACGATACCCCCGCCATCCGCGGCATGATTCGCACGGTCAACCACCTGGTGACCGTGGAAGAAGTGGAAGCCTAACGCAAGGAGGTGTACCCTTTGCAACTCCATGAACTGAAACCGGCACCGGGGTCGCGGCAAAAACCGACCCGGAAAGGGCAAGGCACCGGTTCCGGCTTGGGCAAAACGGCCGGCCGGGGTCACAAAGGTCAAAAAGCCCGTTCCGGCGGCGGCGTCCGCCCCGGCTTCGAAGGCGGCCAACAACCGCTGCAGCGCCGGCTCCCCAAGCGCGGCTTCACCAATGCCCGCTTTAAAAAGGAATTCGCCATCATCAACGTGGGCGACCTCGATGTCTTCGAGGCCGGCACCGTGGTGACGCCGGAACTGCTTCTGGAACGGAAAATGATCAAGAAGCTGAAGGACGGCGTCAAACTGCTGGCCGACGGCAACATCGAAAAAGCCTTGACGGTAAAACTCCATGGGGTGAGTGAGGCTGCGGCGGAGAAGATCAAAGCTGCCGGCGGCCAAGTAGAGGTGATGTAAGACATGTCCACTCTGGTGGGCACTCTGCAAAATGCCTGGAAACTGCCCGATCTGCGGAGCAAGATCGTCTTCACCCTGATGATGTTCCTTGTCTTCCGCATCGGCGCCCACATCCCCGTGCCAGGCATCAACCGTGAAGTGATCGAACAACTGTTGAACTCGGGGGCCCTCTTCGGCTTTTTTGACGTGATCTCGGGCGGCTCCTTCCGAAACTTCTCCGTCTTTGCCATGAGCATCACCCCTTACATCAACGCGTCGATCATCATGCAGCTCCTCACCGTCGTCATCCCCTCACTGGAACAACTGGCCAAGGAGGGGGAAGAGGGTCGGAGAAAAATCACCGAATACACCCGCTACTTCACCATCATCCTGGCCTTCATTCAGGCCATCGGTCTCTCCTATGGTCTGAAAGGCGCTGTTGCCAACCCGAGCTTCGCCCAGTACCTGCTCGTCGCCACCACCCTGACGGCCGGCACGGTTTTCCTCATGTGGATCGGCGAACGGATCACCGAGAAAGGCATCGGCAACGGGATCTCGCTGATCATCTTCGCCGGTATCGTCTCCCGTCTCCCCGCCGGTATCGCGGCACTCTATGAGTATGTCCGCGTCGGCACCACCAACGTGCTGAACGTTCTGCTCTTCGTGATCATCGCCGGCGTCACCATCGCCGGGATCATCTACATCAGCGAAGGGCAGCGCCGGATTCCTGTCAACTACGCCAAACGGGTTGTCGGACGTCGCGTCTACGGCGGGCACAGCACCCACATCCCCTTGAAGGTCAACCAGGCTGGTGTCATCCCCGTCATCTTCGCCTCCTCCATCCTGGCTCTGCCGACGACCATCGCCGCCTTCTTCCCAGAATCCCCGGTGGGACAGTGGTTTCAGCAGTATTTCAACTTCGGTTCCTTCCTGCATAGCGCCTTCTATGCGCTGCTGATCCTCTTCTTCACCTACTTCTACACCGCCATCACCTTCAACCCGGTCGATGTGGCTGACAATATGAAGAAGCATGGCGGTTTCATCCCCGGGCTGCGTCCCGGCAAACCGACAGCCGACTACATCACCAGGGTGATGTCGCGCATCACGCTGGTTGGCGCGCTGTTCCTGGCGGTCATCTCCCTGCTGCCGACCTTCGTCATCATGTTGACCGGCATCACCAACATCTACTTCGGCGGCACGGCGCTGTTGATCTGCGTCGGCGTTGCCCTAGACACGATGAAACAGCTGGAATCAAACATGTTGATGCGGCATTACCAAGGATTCATGAAATAGAAGTATATAGAGTGTGGGCATGTCCTAGGACGGAGGAAACCTGTCTAGGAGCGGCAAGGACACATTCCGGACCTGCCCGCAGCAACCATCCCCGCCGGTATGGGCGGGGGATTTACGGAGGGATATACCGTGAACGTATTGCTGATGGGTCCGCCGGGCGCCGGCAAAGGGACTCAAGCCGAAATGCTGGTGAGCCGGTTTGCCATTCCCCACATTTCCACCGGCGACATGTTTCGCGCAGCCATCAAAAACGGAACGGAACTGGGTCGGAAGGCCAAAGCCTTCATGGATGCCGGTCAACTCGTTCCCGATGAAGTAACCATCGGGATCGTGCGGGAACGCCTGGCCCAGGACGATTGCCGCCAAGGCTTTCTCCTGGACGGCTTCCCCCGGACCGTGCCGCAGGCTGACGCGCTGGAAGAAACCCTGAAGGAACTGGGCCTGGAACTGGATGCCGTCGTCGACATCCATGTGCCCCGGGAAAAGCTGATCGAGCGGCTGACCGGTCGCCGCATCTGCCGCCAGTGCGGCGCCACCTACCACGTCGTCTTCAACCCGCCCCCGACTGAGGGCGCCTGTGGCAAGTGTGGCGGCGAGCTGTACCAGCGCAGCGACGACTCCCGCGAAACGGCGGAAAACCGTCTTGACGTGTACACCCGGCAGACCCAACCCCTCATCGAATACTATGAGGCCAAAGGACGCTACAAGCGAATCAACGGGGAACAGGACATGGCGTCGGTGTTCAAGGACATCTGCGCCGCCCTGGGGAGAGACGCCTGATGATCGTCTTGAAAGCCGCCCGGGAACTCGATTACATGCGGGACGCCGGGCGGATTGTGGCCGAGACCTTGCGAGAGATGGAAAAAGCGGTGGAGCCGGGGGTGACCACGGCAGACCTGGACCGGAAGGCGGAGGATTACATCCGCGCCAAGGGCGCCAAGCCCGCCTTCAAAGGCTACCAGGGCTTCCCCGCCACCATCTGCGCCTCCATCAACGAACAAGTCGTTCATGGCATTCCAGGTTTACGGCACTTGCAAACGGGGGATATTATCAGTATTGACGTTGGCGCCTCTGTCAATGATTACCATGGCGACGCAGCGATCACGCTGCCCGTCGGGGAGATTGACGAGGAGCTGCAACGCCTGCTGGACGTGACGCGCCGTTCCCTGGAGATCGGCATCGAACAGGCGAAAGTAGGCAACCGTCTCTTTGATATATCTCATGCCATTCAGAACTATGTTGAAGGAAACGGGTTTTCCGTTGTCCGCCAATTTGTGGGCCACGGCATCGGTAAAAAGATGCATGAAGAGCCGCAGGTGCCCAACTTTGGGCCGGCTGGACGGGGACCGCGGCTTCAAGCGGGCATGACGCTGGCCATCGAACCGATGGTCAACGCAGGAACCTGGGAAGTCGAAACCAAGGAAGACCAGTGGACGGTGGTCACGAAAGACCGCAAACCGTCCGCCCATTTTGAGCATACCATCGCCCTTACTGATGATGGACCGGAAATACTCACACGCCTCCATGGTAAGTGACTATGACGGTACGGTGCGTCAAGCCAGGCGAGCTGGTGCGTTCTCAAGCCGGAAGGGATGGGGATAAGCATTTCATCGTGCTCAACATCCTTGATCCCGATTACCTTCTAATTGCGGACGGACACTATCGCAAAGTGGAAAATCCCAAGAAGAAGAAGATCAAACACCTCCGGTGCACCGGCTTGGTGGCAACGGAAATCGGCGAAATGCTTCAACAGGGCAAAACTCCTGCCAACGCCCAGGTCTCCGGTGCGCTCCGCCGACTGCTGGAGACCTTGGAGACCGGTTCGTAAAATCAAGGAGGCTGGAATTCCTTATGTCCAAAACGGACGTGATTGAAGTCGAGGGTCGCGTAGTCGAGCCCTTGCCGAACGCAATGTTCACCGTGGAGTTGGAGAACGGCCACAAGGTCCTCGCCCATGTGTCGGGAAAAATTCGGATGAACTTCATCCGGATCCTGCCCGGCGACCGGGTGACGGTCGAATTGTCGCCCTATGATCTCACCCGCGGACGGATCACCTACCGGTTCAAGTAAGGTCGTAGTATACTTGAACGGTCATCATACAAGCCGTCGATCCCCCGAGGAGGAACGAAGATGAAAGTGCGGCCTTCAGTGAAGACGATCTGTGACAAATGCAAGATCATCAAGCGCAAAGGCAAAGTCATGGTCATTTGCGAGAACCCGAAACACAAGCAAAAACAAGGTTAATAATCGGGAGGTGCACACACCACTATGGCACGTATTGCCGGCATCGACCTGCCCAGGGACAAGCGGATTGCAATCGCGCTGACCTACATTTTTGGGATCGGTCGTCCCACCGCCGACAAGATCCTGGCTGAAACCGGCATCAACCCCGACACGCGGACCCGCGATCTGACCGATGAAGAAGTGGCCCGCCTGCGGGAATACATCGATAAGAACGTGGAAGTCGAAGGGGATCTCCGCCGGGAAGTTTCCCTGAACATCAAGCGCCTCATGGAGATCGGCTGCTACCGCGGCCTTCGCCATCGCCGCGGGCTCCCCGTCCGTGGTCAGCGCACCAAGACGAACGCCCGCACGCGCAAAGGTCCCGCCCGGACCGTTGCCGGCAAGAAGAAGAAGTAAAGGGGGTCATCACCGGATATGGCAGCAGCACGTCGCGTAACCCGCACCAAGCGGAAAGAACGCAAGCATGTGGACCGTGGTGTGGCCCACATCAAGTCCACCTTCAACAACACCATCGTCACCATCACCGACCCCAACGGCAACACCCTCTCCTGGGCTTCTGCCGGCGTCCTGGGCTTCAAGGGTTCGAGAAAGTCGACGCCCTTCGCCGCCCAGATGGCCGCCGAATCGGCTGCCAAGGAAGCCATGGAGCATGGCCTGCGGGAAGTCGAATGCCTGGTCAAAGGCCCTGGTTCCGGCCGGGAAGCGGCCATCCGCTCCCTGCAAGCCGCTGGCCTGGAAGTCAACATGATCAAAGACGTTACCCCCATCCCCCACAACGGATGCCGGCCGCCGAAGCGTCGCCGCGTCTAATCTGAACACCTAGGAGGTGCATCCGCAGAATGGCACGTTATACCGGTCCGGTCTGTCGCCTTTGCCGGCGGGAGGGGGCCAAATTATACCTCAAAGGGGATCGCTGCTACACGGGCAAGTGCGCCGTTGACCGCCGCACCTACGCGCCGGGTCAGCACGGCCAAGGCCGTAAGAAAATCTCCGAATATGGCCTGCAGTTGCGGGAAAAACAAAAAGCCCGCCGGGTGTACGGCATTCTGGAAGGCCAATTCCGCACCTATTTCGCTGAGGCTGACCGCCAGCAAGGCGTCACCGGCGAAAACCTGCTCCGCCTTCTGGAAACCCGTATGGACAACGTCGTCTTCCGGCTCGGCTTTGCTCGTTCCCGGAATGAGGCCCGTCAATTTGTTCTGCACAACCACTTTACCCTGAACGGGAAGAAAGTAAACATCGCCTCCATCCAACTGCGGGTGGGAGATGTGATCCAACTGAAAGAGAAGAGCAAGGATACGCCGCTCTTCAAGGAAATCGTCGATGGCCTCGGCCAGAAAACCCCGCCGGCTTGGTTAGAGCTCGATGTCAACACCCTGTCCGGACGGGTCGTCGCCCTGCCCAAACGGGAAGACATTGACACGAACCTGCAAGAACACCTGATCGTCGAATTGTACTCCCGCTAGTATTAGGGGTTTTCCGATTCAAGCCAAGGGAGGGTTCAGCAGTACATGCTGGAAATCGAAAAACCGAAGATCGAGTGTGTCGCCCGGAGTGACGACGCCACCTACGGTAAGTTTGTGGTCGAGCCTCTGGAGCGAGGTTACGGGGTGACCCTGGGCAACTCCCTTCGTCGCATTCTCCTTACCTCCCTGTTCGGGGCCGCCGTTACTTCGGTGAAGATCGAGGGTGTTCTTCACGAGTTCTCTACGATACCCGGCGTTGTCGAAGACACGACGGATATCATCCTGAATCTCAAGCAGCTTGCCATCAAGATGCATACCGAGGAACCGCGGGTTGTCCGGGTTGAGTTCGAGGGGCAAGGGGTCGTCACCGCAGAGGACATCCTCACCGATGCCGATGTGGAGATCCTCAACCCCGACCAGGTCATCGCCACCGTCGATAAAGGCGGCCGTCTCTTCATGGAGATCACTGTGGAGAAGAGCCGCGGCTACATCACGGCCACCAAACACCGGAAATCGGAGCACATCATCGGCGTGATCCCCATCGACGCCAACTTCTCGCCGGTCCGCAAGGTCAACTACCGCGTCGAGGATACCCGCGTCGGCCAGATCACCAACTATGATCGCCTGATTCTTGAAGTTTGGACGAATGGCAGCCTGACGCCCGAAGAAGCCATCAGTTGGTCGGCCAAGATCATGAACGACTATCTCAAGCTCTTCGTCGGCCTGACGGAGAACACGGAGAACGTGGAGATCATGGTCGAGAAGGAAGAACGTCCCCAGGACAAGATCCTTGAGATGACCATCGAGGAACTGGACCTGTCTGTTCGCTCCTACAACTGCCTGAAGCGGGCCGGGATCAACACCGTGAAGGACCTGACCAATAAGACGGAAGAAGACATGATCAAGGTGCGCAACCTTGGCCGCAAATCCCTTGAGGAAGTCGACGCCAAGTTGGCTGCCCTTGGTCTGTCGTTGCGTAAATCGGAAGACTAAATCTAGCCCCGTCGCAAAGGAGGGAATCGAGTGCCCTACCGTAAATTCAGCCGTCCGACCAACCATCGCCGGGCGTTGCTGCGCAACATCACCACCTCCCTGCTCAAGCACGGGAAGATTGTGACCACCGAGCCGAAGGCCAAAGAACTGCGCCGGATCGCCGACAAGATGATCACCCTGGGCAAACAAGGCGATATCCATTCGCGCCGTCAAGCCCTGGCGTTCATCCAGGAAGAATCGGTCGTCACCCAACTGTTCAAGGAAATCGCCCCCAAATACGCCACACGGCAAGGCGGTTACACCCGCGTCCTGAAGGCCGGGTTCCGCCGCGGCGACGCTGCCCCCATGTGCATCGTCGAGCTCGTCTAATCCTTTAGCCCGCTTTGGCGGGCTATTGGCGTGTGTCCTTTTTGTTACGAGGTCAGGGCCGTTGATCCGCTGGATCAGGGGTTCCTGGCTTTCCTTTTAGGCGGCGTGTATTGCGCGACGGGGTGGAATGGCTCCGCTCGCTAAGGGCTGCGCGGCTACTCGCTTGTCTGCTACGCTAGGACGCCAAATCTTCCGGGCTATTCTGCATGTCATGGCGTCCTTTACGCTTCGCAGCCTGCGCTCGCTTACGCCGCTCCGCCCAAATCGCTCGCTGCGCCATTCCACCCCTATGCGACTATTGCCGCGCGAGTGATTCCGCCACTCCTTCCCGATGCCACCCCGCGCGGGAATCCCCTTTTCAATACCCATAGACCGATTATGACCCGTTGATCGATGGATTTGACCCATAGACCCTAACGTCAATCGGCCTCGATGAATGGGGGACTCTTCTTTGATCAGCGTTGAAAACGTAAGCTTTCAATATCGGAACCCTGACGGTGACGCCATCCAGGCGCTATCGAATGTATCGCTCACGATCCGCCCCGGCGAGTGGGTGGCAATCCTCGGGGCCAACGGGTCTGGGAAGTCGACCCTGGCGAAGCATTTGAATGCCTTGCTGACGCCTGCCGAGGGGCGGGTGCTGGTGGAGGGGATGGATACCAAGGACGCCCAGCAGCGCTATGACATCCGTCGGCGGGTGGGGATGGTATTTCAGAACCCTGACAACCAGTTAGTGGCGACGACGGTGGAGGAGGATGTGGCCTTTGGGCCGGAGAATATCGGCCTGCCTTCAGAGGAGATTCGGCGGCGCGTCGCTGAGGCGTTAGCGGTTGTCGGCTTGCAGTCCCTGCGGGAGCGTCCGCCCCATGACCTGTCAGGCGGGCAGAAGCAGCGGGTGGCGATTGCCGGCGCTTTGGCGCTTCAGCCGGCCTATCTGGTCTTTGACGAAGCCACGTCGATGCTAGACCCTCAGAGCCGCCGCGAGGTGCTCCAGACGGTCCGTCGCTTACATAAGGAACTTGGGATGACGGTCATCACGATCACCCATGACATGGATGAGGCGGCGGAGGCGGAACGGGTCGTCGTCATGTCACAAGGTAGGGTGGTCTTTGACGGCCTGCCCGAGTCTCTCTTTCAAGAGGAAAGCCTCTTGGAACAGGCTGGTTTGGAACCGCCGCCGTCTGCCCAAATCGCCCGTCGCTTGCGGGAGAGGGGATTGACGATCCCCCTGGAAGCAGTCACGATGGAAAAGTTGGTGAGTGCCCTGTGCCGATTGCAATCCGACAACTGAGTCATGTCTACAAAGCGGGGACGCCGCTGGCGGTCAGGGCGCTCTTTGACGTCGATCTGTCTGTCCGTGACGGGGAACTGGTCGGCATCGTGGGACGCACCGGTTCAGGGAAGTCGACGCTGATCCAGCATCTCAATGGGCTCTTGCTGCCCACCTCCGGCGCTGTCGTCGTTGATGAAATCACGGTTAGCGGTTCCGATGACAAGGGTTCGCATCCCAGAGGCCCCCATGCCAAAGGCACCCCTCCCAAAGGCACAAACGCTACTAACAAAGACGCCTTTCGCCGGTTGCGCCAGCGGGTGGGCATCGTCTTTCAATACCCGGAGCATCAACTCTTCGATGAAACCGTCTATGACGACATCGCCTTCGGACCCCGCAACCTCCGCCTCGACGAAGAGGAAGTGGAGCGCCGGGTGCGTGAGGCGATGGACTTGGTCGGTTTGGACGTCGAAGCGATGGCAAAGCGTTCTCCCTTGCAACTGAGCGGCGGTCAGAAACGGAGGGTGGCCCTGGCCGGCGTCTTGGCCATGGGCCCCCAAAAGTTGATCCTTGATGAGCCGACGGCCGGTCTCGACCCGCAGGGGCGGCGCAGGTTGCTGGCTTTGATCGATGACCTCCACCGCCGCCAGGGCATGACCATCCTCATGGTCAGCCACCACATGGAAGAGGTCGCCCAGCTGGCCGACCGTTTGGCGATCATGGACCAGGGGCGGCTTGTGCTGCAAGGGTCGCCTGTAGAGGTCTTCGCGGCAGCAGACAGGATCGCTGACCTCGGCCTGGAACTGCCCTTTGCCGCGCGGCTTTTGCACCGCTTGCGCCAGGAGGGAGTGCCTGTCCACAAGCAGGCTGTCGACATGGAAGGCGCTGCAGAGGAGATTTTACGGGCGCTGGGGGTGGGACAGCCATGCTGAAAGACATCACCCTCGGCCAGTATGTGCCGCTCGATTCGCCGGTTCACCGCCTTGATCCGCGCACCAAATTGATGGCGACGCTGCTCTTCAGCATCACCCTCTTTCTGTTGCCCACGCTGATCTCTGTCACCCTGGCCGGTCTGCCCATCATCATCGCAGTCGTGGCGTCCCGGTTGCCGGTCCACTACATCCTGCGGGGGATCAAGCCGCTCTGGATCTTCATCGTCTTCACCCTGCTCGTCCATCTGTTGAGTACGCCGGGGGAGACGGCGGTCCGGCTCGGCCCTTTCGATATCACCTGGGAAGGGCTTCAGCAGGGGGCCATGGTGAGCCTGCGGCTGGTCTGGCTCTACGCAGCCACATCGCTGCTGACGCTGAGCACATCGCCCATCGCCCTCACCGACGGTTTAGAACGACTTCTTTCCCCAGGGAAAAAATTCGGCTTGCCGGCCCACGAGTTCGCCATGATGACATCGATCGCCTTGCGGTTCATCCCGACGCTGATCGAGGAGACCGAAAAGATCATGAAAGCCCAGTCCTCACGGGGCGCCGAATTCGAGAGCGGCAGCTTGGTGGCGCGGGTGAAAAGCCTGGTCCCCCTGATGGTGCCGCTGCTGCTTTCCGCCTTCCGCCGGGCCGATGAACTGGCCATGGCCATGGAAGCCCGCTGCTACCGCGGCGGCGAAGGG
This sequence comes from Heliomicrobium undosum, assembly GCF_009877425.1. NCBI lineage: Bacteria > Bacillati > Bacillota > Clostridia > Eubacteriales > Heliobacteriaceae > Heliomicrobium > Heliomicrobium undosum. The sequence goes on from NZ_WXEY01000011.1 coordinate 63,750, forward strand.
CGCACCCGCATGCGACCCCTCGCGATGACGCGACAGGACTATGCCGTCACCGGCGCTGTCCTGGGTTTCTTTACCCTGATGTGTCTCTGGAGATATGCCTTATGAGCGAACGCCGCCTAAAACTGACCGTGGCCTATGACGGGACCTGCTACCACGGCTTTCAGACCCAGGAGGACCCCGCCCTTCCCACCATTCAGGACGAGTTGGTCCGGGCGATCAGAGTCCTGACCGGTGAGGAGGCCAAGGTGAACTGCGCCGGTCGCACCGACGCCGGTGTCCATGCCCGTGGGCAGGTCGTCGACTTTGTCACGGCGTCACGGATCCCCGACGACCGTTTTCCCTTTGCCATGAACACGCTCCTGCCGTCGGACATCGCCGTCGTCGCGGCGAAGACAGTGCCCTCGGAGTTTCACTCCCGCTTCGGCGCCCTTGGCAAGCACTACCGCTACACCATCTACAACCACCGCATCCCATCGCCCTTTCACCGGCGCTACTCCCACCAGGTCTTTCCGCCCCTCCGTTTCGAGGCCATGGCGGCGGCGGCGCAATGCTTTGTCGGAACCCATGACTTTCGCGGTTTTTGCGCCACCGGCACCCCCGTCAAGGACTTTGTTCGCACCGTCTACCGCTGCGACCTGACAAGGCAGGAGGAGCACCGGCTGGTCTTGGACGTGATGGGCAATGGCTTTTTGTACAATATGATCCGCATCATCGCCGGCACCCTGATCGATGTAGGCAAGGGGAAAATAGCCCCCGAGGAGATCCCTGCGATCATTGCCTCCCGTGACCGCACCCGGGCGGGGACTACAGCGCCGCCGCAGGGACTTTGCTTGATGAAGGTATGGCATGATCCCCTTGACTTTCCGTTCAACGTAAAATAAAATGTTATAGTGAGTTTTTCTCCAAAACTTCTACTAGCCCCAGAAGTCCGGAGAAAGTCCCTTCACTGAAAAACCACCGGAGGCGTTTCCTTTCATCAGTGACACGCCAGGCGGAGTGGGTGGGCAGGTCCCGGCGTTGCGGGCGGCGACGACCGGCCAAACGAATGCAGGGCCGCCCCGATAGGATAAACAGGACGATACCTTTGAGGAGGGAACGCGATGAGCACCTTCATGGCCAAGGCCGAAGACGTCGAACGCAAGTGGTACGTCATCGACGCCGCCGACAAGCCTCTGGGCCGGGTCGCTTCCGAGGCTGCCCGCTTGCTGCGCGGAAAGCATAAACCCATTTTCACGCCCCATGTGGACACCGGCGACCATGTCATCATCATCAACGCCGAAAAAGTGGCGTTGACCGGCAAGAAACTGACCCAAAAGATGTACTACCACCATTCCCGCTACCCTGGTGGGATGACCCTGATCAACTACGGCACCCTGCTGAAGACCAAACCCGAGCGCGCCGTGGAAAAAGCGATCAAGGGCATGCTGCCCAAGAACCGCCTGGGCGAGCAGATGTATCGCAAGCTCAATGTCTACAAAGGCGGCGAGCATCCCCATCAGGCCCAAAAACCGGAAGCCTGGACCATTCGCGATTAGGGAAGGAGGTAGTGACCTGTGGCTCAAGTGCAATTTTTAGGGACTGGCCGCCGGAAGAAGTCGGTCGCCCGCGTGCGTCTCGTTCCCGGCGAAGGCAAGTTCCTCGTCAATAACCGTTCCCTGATGGAGTACTTCGGGAAGAAAACCCTGGAGATGATCGTCCGTCAGCCTCTCGATCTGACCAAGAGCGAAGGCCGTTTCGACGTCCTGTGCAACGTCCATGGCGGCGGCACCACCGGACAAGCCGGCGCCATCCGCCTCGGCATCGCCCGGGCGCTGTTGAAAGCCGATATCGGCCTGCGTCCCGTCCTCAAGCGCGCCGGATTCCTCACCCGCGACCCCCGGGCGAAGGAACGGAAAAAGTACGGCCTCAAAGCGGCCCGCCGCGCTCCCCAGTTCTCCAAGCGCTAATTTGTCTCCATGTCGATGCCGGCCTCGAATATCATTCGAAGCTGGACCCGACAGGCACAAAAACGCAAAGTCACAGAAAAAGCGAACCTGCATAGGTTCGCTTTTTTTATTCCGCCTTTTGCATGCGCTTCGCGCCATTGATGAAGAGGGTTTGTCGCCGTCGACGGAGAATAAGCTTTGATGAAGTCTATCGATTGACGACTTATTAAAGTATGTCATCATATAACCAACGAAAGTGATTATCCCTGCGTTTACATACCGAAAGGAACAAGCGTGAGGTGAGAGACATCGAGATGGACAGCAGGCGCGATGTTTCCATTGGTATGCCCGAGGATAGCCGGGCGCGGAAACCCCAAAGAGAGGTTCTCGAATGGGACGAGCAGGCGGAACGGATGGCATCGCTGGGGCGGATCGCCACCGGGATCGCCCATGAGATCAACCAGCCCCTCAACTCACTGAAGGTGATCGCCGACAGCATGCTCTACTGGCACAGAAAAGGAAAACCTGCCGACATCGAAAAAATCATGGAGAATGTGAGCCGTATATCGGCCCAGGCCGATCGGATCAACGACATCATTCAACATATTCGCACCTTTGTGCGCAATCAGACCCCCGTAGATCCGAGGCCCTGCCAGGTTAACGTGGCAGTGGAAGGCGCACTGGCGCTGCTCGGCAGCCAACTTTCCTCGCACGGGATTGTCGTCAAAACCTGCCTTGACCCTTCGCTGACGCAGATTCTGGCGGTGAGCAACCGGCTGGAAGAGGTGATCATCAACCTGGTCGTCAACGCCATGCACGCCCTCGACAGCGTGGAACGGCTGGAAAAGCGTATCTGTATCTCCACCCGGCAGGCGGGAAGCCGGGTCATCCTGGAAGTGGAAGACAACGGCTGCGGCATCGGAGAAGAACTGCGTGGGCGGATATTTGAACCCTTTTTTACGACCAAACCGATCGAGGGGATGGGCCTCGGCCTCTCCATTGTCCATTCTGTCGTCACATCTTTTCAGGGGTGTATCGACACCGTCGCCAACGCTGATTGCGGCGCCACCTTCCGCGTTACTTTTCCCACCTATGCCGGACATGCAGGAGAGGGGGCGCAGGGATGAACATCCTCTTGGTCGACGACGATTTGGACAGCCGCGCCTGCATCGGCGATTTTCTGCGCGATCTCGGGCATGCTGTCGACGAATGTGACAACGGAAGAGAAGCCTTAACCCGCTATTACCAGGGCGCCTACGCGATGGTGCTCTCCGATATCCGCATGCCCCTCTTGTCGGGGCTCGACCTGCTGCAGACGATCATGGCCCAGCCTTCCGGACAGGATACGGCTGTCGTCCTTTTCACCGGCCACGGCGATGTGGAGTCCGCTGTCTCGGCCCTGCGCGCCGGCGCCAGCGACTACCTGCTCAAACCGATCAACGTGGAGCAACTGGCCGTCATCACCGAGCGGATCGCCGCCCGCCAAGTTTGGAACCCCAAGCCCCGCCGGAGCAGCGGCGTCGCGCCGGTGGAGGTCAAAGAGGCCATCGTGACGGAGCCGGGCCAGACGCGGGTGGTCATTCACTCGGCCACCTTGAGCGGCATCGGCATCTTTTCAGAGACCATGCGGTCGATTGTCCAGTCGGCCCTCAAGTTCCACACGGACCGATCCATACCGGTGCTCATCGAAAGAGAAACGGGGACAGGCAAAGAGGTCATCTCCAGGTTGATCCACTTTGGCAGCATCGAAGAATCGGCGCCCTTCATCGATATCAACTGCGCCGCCCTGACGAGCACACTCTTTGAGAGCGAACTATTCGGCTATGAGGCCGGCGCCTTCACCGGCGGCCTGACCAAGGGACAGCGGGGCAAACTGGACCTGGCCCAGGGCGGTACGCTTTTTCTCGACGAGGTAGGCGAACTGGCCCTTGAACTGCAGGGCAAGCTCCTGCGGGTGATCCAGGAAAAGGAGTACTATCGCGTCGGCGGACTGAAAAAGGTTGCCGCCAATGTGCGGATCATCTGCGCCACCAACCAGGATTTAGAGAAAAACGTATCCGAAGGCCGCTTTCGCAAAGACCTGTTCTATCGCCTCCGGGTAGGCCACATCCAATTGCCGCCGCTACGTCGGCGTCCCGACGACATCGTCCCGCTGGCGGGCATGTTCCTGCGGGCGGCGGCCAAACAGAAACAAAAACGGTTTAAGCGGATCAGCACGGAAGCGGCCATGATTCTTCTCGATTACCCCTGGCCGGGCAATGTGCGCGAACTGCGCAACACCATGGAATGGGTCGTCTTCATGTTTGACGAGGAGGAACTCCAGCCGACCCACCTGGCTCTGTTGCAGGCGTCGCGTCCGCAGTCGTTGGTCGCGCAATCGCCCGAAACCCCCAGCCTCGATCCCTACCGGTTCAGCCTGCCTGCCAAGGGTTTTGAATTGGAGGACTTTGTTGATCGCATCGTCAGTGAGGCCTTGCAAATGCACCGGGGGAATAAGACAGAGACTGCCCGCTATCTGGGCATTTCCCGCCGATCCCTCTACTGTCGGCTGGAAAGGATACAGAACCGCTTCAAAGGCGTGGCCAATGTTGAGGGATGGAAATAGGCGTGTCTCGGTAAATAAAACCGTGAACTCCGTAAATAAACCCTGAAAAATCTAAAGAAACGCCGCTGGTCGATAGAGAGGACGCAGCGGCGTTTTGCTTAGCTCCCTGCGAGAGCGCGCGAAAACGTACAGATGCACCGATCGGTGCACCGATCCGTACACGCCGCACTGTCCAGGGCGACGCGAAGCCGATGCCCGTTGCATTCACTCAGCGAAAATTTGTTAAGAATTGATGGAATTACAAGGGCCTCTCAAAAAAATATGGCGCCCACTCCTCGTTGGCACGGATTTTGCATTAATAAATAATAGGACCCAAGTCTTATGGGGCCATTGAAAATGCAGAAGGAGGACATCAGCGTGGAGAAAAAATTAGCCAGACCGGCTGCAGGATCGGTGAGCGGCCCTAGCTCAACCCAGTTGAATCACAAACTGGGACGCCAAGATCAAGGGGGTGCGGCGGAAGAGATCGCCCAGAAGCGGGACCTGGCCAAACGGAAGGCCATGGAGAAGGTCCGCGCCCGCACCCTGGCCAAGCAACAGCAGTTGGCTGAACGCATCGCCACCGCCACGGAGCAACTGGCTTCCGGCATCGAACAGGCCAGCAACGCCGCCGTTGAACTGGGCTCGACGATGGCGCAGATCGCCACTGGCGCCGATGAAGCCGCATCCGCCGCCGAGCAGCAGCGAGCAGCGATCAACCAGATCGACAAGGCGTCGGTCATCGCCAGCAGCCGCGCCAAAGAATCCTTGGAGAAGGTCAATATCGCCCAACCCCTGGTCCTGTCCACCGCTGCCGACATAGAACAACTGATCGACGGCATCAAAGAATCAGCCGATACGAACATAGAATCGACGAAATTGGTCAACGATCTGGAGAAGCAATCGGCTGAGATCGGAAACATCGTCGATGCAGTTGTCCGCATCGCCGACCAGACCAACCTGCTGGCCTTAAACGCCGCCATCGAGGCTGCTCGCGCCGGCGAACACGGCCGCGGATTCGCCGTCGTCGCCGACGAGGTGCGCAACCTGGCCGAGATCTCGGAAAAATCGGCCCGCGACATCCGCAACCTCGTCTCCAACATCCAGGAGAACGTGAAGATCGTCGTCAAGGATGTGGAAGAGGCCGGCGTCGCCGCCAACGCCGAGGTGGAAAATTCGAAAAAGATCACCGAGGATCTGAACAAGATCAGCAAAGAGATGGTGGCCGTTCAGAGCGCCGTTACGGAAGTCGCCCAGAGCGCTGTCGACGCCACCCAAGGCGCGGCCGAATTCCTCTCCGTGGCCGAACAGGTGGCCGCCGCCGCTGAAGAGCAGAGCAACGCCGCAGAAGAGGTCAACCAGGCTGTGTCGGAGCAGAATAAAGCCTTCTCAGAGATGGGCTCCGCCGCCAACGAACTGGCCCAACTGGCCGAGACGCTGAAGGTGTCCACGGACGCCCAGAAGTCCTCGGAGGAACTGGCCTCTGCCGCCGAAGAGTTGTCAGCCAACGTGGAAGAAGCCAACAGCGCCTCCCGCCAGATCATGACGGCCATGGGCCAGTTGTCCCAAGGCGCCAAGGCCCAAGGGGAAATGACCCAGAAGGGCGCCGCCCTCTCGGAGCGCCTCGTCGCCGCAGCCAACCAGATGCGCAGCCTCTCCTCAGTTTCCGAAGAGAAAGTCACCGAACTGCGCACCCTGCTCGATACCAATAAAAAAGGTGTCGACGGCCTAATCATCGGTATCACCAATGCTTCCGACGCAAGCATTGTTTCAGCCCGCAACATCAAGATCCTTGAAGAGACGACGCGCAAGATCGACAAAATCGTCGACGCGATTGTGAATGTGACCATCCAGACAAACATGCTGGCTGTCAACGGCTCCATCGAAGCCGCCCGGGCAGGCGAGTACGGCCGCGGCTTCTCCGTCGTCGCCGGTGATATCCGCACCCTGGCCAACGAGTCGGCTGAGAATGCCGACAAGATCAAAGACCTGGTCCGCAATATCCAGAGTCAGATTCAGAAGGTTACGGAAGACATCGAACTGTCGGCGAAAAAGGCCGTTCAGGAAGTGGAAAAGGCGAAAAAGTCCACCCACAACCTGAACGAGATTGAGGACGCCATGCTGGTCATCCTTAAGGGTGTCAAAGAGGTGCTTAAAGGCGCCGAAGAATCGCTGATCGCCCTTGAACAGGCCCGCAAAGGCGTCGACCAGATTGCCGCCGCCGCCCAGGAAGCCGAGAAAGCGGCCGCGGAAGCCAACATAGCCGCCCAAGAACAAGCCAAAGGAATGCAGGAACTGGCCGAAGCCATTGAGGAGATCTCCGGATTGGCCGACGAACTGCAGACGATGTAAGCGGAGGGGAAGGAGCAAAAGGAATGACAGCAGCCGAAACTGCAAGGGCCGTCGGCCTGACGGAGCGGCAACTGGTCACCTTCCACCTCGGCAACGAAGAGTTTGGCGCCGACATCATGAATGTGCGGGAGATCATCCGCTTCGCCGAAGTGACGAAGATCCCCCAAGCGCCAGACTATGTGGAAGGTGTCTGCAATCTGAGAGGAAGCATTCTCCCGATCATCGACGGCCGCACCCGCTTCGGGATGGATCGAGGTCAACGCGACGAAAACACGCGGGTCCTCGTTGTCGATGTGAGCGGACAGGTGACGGGGATCGTCGTTGACCGCGTATCAGAGGTCCTCCGTGTCGCCGGCGCCGATATCGATCCGCCGCCGGCGGTGATCCGCAACGAAGCGGTCCGCTACCTTGACGGCGTTGTGAAATTGAACGGAGGCAAGCGCCTGATCATGGCCTTGAACCTGGAACAGGCGCTCACCGTCGAATCAGAGAACAGGGACTTTGACCTGCAAACAGCCGCGGCGGCAGCGGTCCGCGAAGTAGCGGCCCAGCGCGCCGAGTTGGAAGAAGACCAACTGGTCACCTTCCTGCTCGGCCAGGAGGAATACGCCTTCGACATAATGCATGTCAAGGAGATCATCCGGGTCCCCGAGATCACCGCAGTGCCCAATGTGCTTCATTATCTGGAAGGGGTCGTCTCGATCCGCAACCAGTTGCTTCCCATCGTCAACATGCGCCTGTATTTCAACATGCCGAACGTGCCTGTCACCGACCAGTCGAGGATCATCATCGTCGACCTGGGCCAGATGACGGCAGGCTTCCGCGTCGACCGCGTCCTAGAGGTCATCCGGGTCCCCAGGAGCGTCATCGAGCCGCCGCCGCCCATCTTCATCAACGGAGAACTGGAGCAGATCCGCGGCGTCGCAAAGTTGAATGAGGGCAAACGGCTCTTCATGTGCCTGAACGCCGCCAACCTGCTCGACGCCGACCTGGTCAGCGACCTGCTGGAGCGAGGCGAGAGCAACGTGGTCCGGGAAAACCAGAGCAGTTCCGGGGCCATTGAAGAGGAACAACTGGTCGCCTTCCGTCTCGGCAAGGAAGAGTTTGCCATCAAGATCACCGATGTGCAGGAGATCAACCGCATGACCCAGGTGACCCAGATGCCGGGCGCGCCGGGTTATGTGGAAGGGCTCGTCAACCTGCGGGGCAACATCATCCCGGCGCTTAACCTTCGCCGCCGATTTGGCATGACCGAACGGACCCACGATGACGCCACCCGCATCATCATCGTCGACGTGGGCCTGCGCAAAACCGGCATCATTGTCGACGCCGTCACTGAAGTCCTCCGCTTCGAACGGAGTCTGGTCGAAGAGACGCCCCGCCTGCTTTCTGAAACAGTCGACCGTGAGTACATCAGCGGTGTGGCCAAACTGAGCGGCGGCAAGCGCATGGTCATGATTCTCGACTCGGAACGGATACTAAAAATCGAGGGATAGCCGATGAGCATTCGAGTGTTGGTGGTCGATGATTCGGCCATGATGCGTAAGGCGCTCCGTCAGATCCTCGAAACCGATCTGGACATCGAGGTGGTGGCCGCCGCACGCGACGGCGAAGACGCCTTGAAGAAAGCCCAAGAACTCTCGCCTGATGTGATCACCCTGGACATCAACATGCCTGTGATGGACGGGCTCACCTGCCTGTCCCTTCTCCTCGAACAAATCCCCGAGGTGCAGGTGGTGATGGTCAGTTCCCTGACCCAGGAAGGCGCTATCACCACCTTTGAAGCCATGGAACTGGGCGCCTTTGACTATGTGGCCAAACCCTCGGGGACCGTCTCGGCAAACCTGCACATTGTCGGCCGGGAACTGATCGCCAAGGTGAAAGCGGCGGCGAAGCGCAAACGCCGCCGTCCCGGATCCCGTCTGGCCGGGCGCAACGCCAGCCGGAGCGCCGGGCGGCCCCCCCTTGGCGCGAACCGCGCTGAGCGAGGCGACCATTCCATCCTTGTTCCGGACCGCGCCTTCCGCAAGGTTGTCGTCATCGGCGTATCGACGGGCGGGCCGAGCACACTGATGGAAATCCTGCCCTACCTGCCCGCTGATCTCGACGCATCGGTCATCGTCGTCCAGCACATGCCGCCCACCTTTACAAACAGCTTCGCCAAGCGCCTTGACGACTACTGCCATCTGCGCTTTTCTGAAGCGAAGGCGGGCGACAAGTTGGCCAGGGGTGAGGGTTTTGTCGCCCCTGGCGGTCACCACCTGGTGTTGAAGAAAAACGCCCTCCGTGACGATGTGCTCATCCGCCTCACTTCGCAGCCGGCCAACACCCTCTTTATCCCCTCTGTTGACGTGACCATGCATTCGGTCGTGGAATTGTTTGGAAAACGGACCGTCGGCGTGCTGCTCACCGGGATGGGCTCGGACGGGGCCGACGGCATGGTGGCCATCCGCCAGGCCGGAGGGGTGACCATCGCCGAGGATGCCTCGACGGCTGTCGTCTTTGGCATGCCTCGGGAGGCGATCGAGCGGGGCGGCGCCGAAATCGTGGCGCCTTCCCATCAGATCGCCCGGGAGATCGTCAAAGCCGTGAACCGCTGGTAGCGGCCGCTTACCATGAAGGGAGAAAAGGAACAACGATGAATGAAAAGCATCCGACGGAAAAGGATAATCAAAATGCCTATGCCGACTGGCTTTCCGCCGTCAGAAGGAGCGCATGGGGCGCAAGCGGCGCTTTTAACCTTCAGGAGACGGAACGGCTGGGACAACATTTGATCGACGGGATCTCCATCACCGCGACGACGGGAGAATTGCCGGAGTTTTTACGGAAGACGCTGCGGGAGATCACGGAAATGGCGGTGGCGCACGGCTTGAATCCCTACGACACGGCGCTTTTTGTCTTCTCCTTGCGTCCCTTCCTGGATGATTTGCTGCCCCATATCGACGGGAAAAAGAGGACGACCGTGCTGGATCAGGCGGGGCTCTATATCTTTGATGTGTACCTGAAATCTCGGGAAGAGTTGATCATCAACCAGCGCCAGGACCTGCTCGAACTCTCGACGCCTGTCATCCGCGTCTGGGAGGGCATCCTCGCCGTGCCGTTGATCGGAACGATGGACAGCAAGCGCGCCCAGCAGGTGATGGAGAAGCTGCTGAACATGATCGTCGAGACGAATTCCCGGGTGACCATTCTCGACATCACCGGTGTCCCCACTGTCGATACGCTGGTTGCCAACCATATCCTCAAGACGGCCGCTGCCGTGCGACTCCTTGGCGCGACCCTGATCATCACCGGGATCAGCCCCGTCATCGCCCAGACGATGGTCCATATGGGCGTCGATCTCGGCGCCGTCACCACGCGGGCCGTCATGGCCGACGGGATTGCCCTGGCCCTGGAGTTGTTACAGAAGCGGATCGGTTCCGAAGCGACGGCCGGTTAAGGCCATGGAAAAGGCGACCATCGTCAAATTGCAGGATCTCCTGTTGGTCACTCTCCAGAGCGACATGAACGACCAGTCGGCCATGGGGATGCAGCACAATGTGCTCGAAACGGTCTCGCGTTCAGGTGTGCGCGGCGTCATCATCGAGGTCTCCCAACTGGATCTGATCGATTCCTATATGGCCCGCCTCCTCTCCGATACAGCCCGGATGATCCGCCTCATGGGCGCCGTCACCGTGCTGGTCGGATTGCGACCGACGGTGGCGATCACCATGGTGGAGATGGGTCTGATCATCGAAGAGACACAAACCGCCCTAAATCTGGAAGACGCTATGGCGAAATTTAAAGGGGGCGGGATAACCCGAAGGGGGAACGGCCAATGATGGGCCGGGTGGAGATTGCCACCGAACCGGATATCGTCCTTTGCCGGCAGGTTGCCCGCCAGGCAGCGATTCGACTTGGTTTTTCCCTGATCGACCAGACCCGCATCACCACCGCTGTCAGTGAATTGGCCCGCAACACCTTCCTTTATGCCGGACGGGGTACGATGGAGTGCCGGGAGGTGTCAGGCGAGGGAAAAGGCAGAGAAAAAGGCCTGGAATTCGTCTTTCGCGATCAGGGGCCCGGCATCGCTGACGTGGAACTGGCCATGACTGTGGGCTATACGAGCGGCGGCGGTTTAGGGCTGGGGTTGAGCGGCGCTCGCCGCCTGATGGACGAGTTTACTATCGACTCCCGCATCGGTCAAGGAACGGTTGTCCAGATCATCAAATGGTTGGCCTGAATGGCTGACCCATCAGGGAGGGCCGGTGCTATGCCAGCGTACAAGGTGAACCGCGATGACGAGGTGGGCCACGTTCGCCGGCAGGCGCTCTCCTTTTGCGGCCAGATCGCCTTCAGCCCGCAGGAGCAGGCGGAATTGGCCATCATCATCACCGAACTGGCCACCAATCTGGCGCGGCACGCCACCGCCGGGAGATTGAGCGTGGAAGCGCTTCCCGGGGGTAAGGGTGTTACCATCGAGGCGCTTGACGAAGGCCCGGGGATCGGCGATGTAACGGCCGCGCTCGTCGATGGCGCCTCCTCGAAAGGCAGCCTCGGCGGTGGGTTGGGGGCGATTCGTCGCTTGGCCGACGAGTTTTCCATCCGCTCCGGTCCCGGCGGCACCGAGGTCAAGGCGACGAAATGGGCTGGCGAGGGGCGCGGCAACGAATTGGAATTCGGCGTCTACAGCCGGCCCCATCGCGAACACAGTTGCTGTGACGACGGTTTTTGGATTCAACAGGACCGGCTGACGACATGGCTGGCCCTTTTTGATAACGCCCACTATCCGGTTGAACGAGGTGCGGTTTGGCGCCGCAATTCCCTGGAAGGCGCCCTGCGCAGCTTGCAGGGATTGCCGCTCACAGACATGGTCGCCATGGCGCACCGCCAGACCTTCGGCGGAGGAGGGGCCTCCCTGTTGCTGGGGAGGTATGATCACCGAAGGCATTTACTCGAATACGTGGCTGTCGGGGAGATCTCCGGGGCGTTGCTTTGGCCAGGAGGGTGGCGTGAGGTCGAGTGCCAGACGGGAAGGGTGGGGCATTCGTTGCCGCCCTTGATCCTGCGCCGATTGCCCATGACAACGGGCATGGTGCTGGCAGCGGCCACAAAAGGCGTTGCGCTCCACTGGGAATCCATCGCAACGGCAGACCTGAAGGGGGGGAATCTGGGGGATATGTGCCGTCAATGGGTGCGGACATGGGGAAAACAGGATGACGACGCGACGGTGCTGTTGGCCCGGGTCCGCTCATGAAGGAAACGCTGGAGGCCCGGTGTCGCGGGCAGGCCGAGGCTGTGTTGCCGGCCTTTGCTCGCCTTTTGGGAGAAGCCGGCGCTAGGCCGGATACTTTTTTGCGCGGGATTGTGCTGATCCTCTGGCAGTTGTCTGCTGCCGGCGAAGAGGCCGGCGAGTGGCAGGGGCGCCTGTCGCAGGATAAAGAGGGGTTTCTCATCGCCAGCCGGCTGGCCGTTCCGGCGGGGATGGTTCCCCCCCAATCAGACCCTGTTTTCGACGCCTGCTTTCCCAATGCCATATCTGCCTCCTCGGGGGAACGGTGGTGGGAATTGCAGATTCGCGACACCCACCCGCTTCCCGCGCCCGACCAAGGCAAGGGCTGGGCGGAGGGAGACGGATGGCGCCAGGTGGCCGGGAGCCTGGGCGCCTTACTGAATCAGTTCAACCGGCTCCAGGATGAGGTGCGCAGCCTGACGGAGGAACTGATGCTGACCAGCCAAGGCGTCGTGGCCCTCGTGGAAGAGATGCAGATCTGGGTGGAAAAAGGCGAGGGAATGGCGCCCTCGGGCCTGCTGGAGGATCGGGTGCGGGCGAACCGCGATCTGGTCCACCGCTTGCAGGAAAAAGAGAAGGCGCTCCAGCAAGCGGATCGCCTAGCCACGATCGGTCGCCTCGTCGCCGGCGTGGCCCATGAGATCAACAACCCCCTCACCTTCATCAAGGTGAATGCGGAACTGTTGTCGCGGTATCTGGAGCGGGGAAAGCTGTTCTGCGATGCGCCTGCTGTCGATCCTATCGCAACTGCTGCGGCGGATCCTGCCGGCAAGCCTGCTGCCGTTTCTGCTGCCGCCACCGGACCCGCATCTTCCACAACGGGCAAGGCGGCGCTGGAGGCCGAGGCGAAGCGGGCCAATCAGGCCATCTTCCGGGGCGTGGAACGCATCGCCAACATCGTCAGCGGTCTCAAGTACTTTTCTCGGCAGGAACGGGGAGAAAAATGCGCCGTCCAACTGCGCAAATGCCTGGAGGACGCCTGGCTGCTCGTGTCGAGCGACAGCGAGCTATCCCGGCACGTCCAATTTGCCCATCAGGTCCCTGGCGACCTGTACGTGCGGGGAAACGCCCAGCAGTTGGAGCAGGTGCTGATCAACCTGATGCACAACGCCCTCAAGGCGATTCAACGTTCCGAACGCGCGCCGGGACGGCTCCTGGTGGAGTCTTACGTCGCTAGTGATCAAAGCGGACAGGCCATCATCCGCGTTCGCGATAATGGCTGTGGCATCGACCCGGCAGAATTGCCCAATGTCTTTGAGCCTTTTTACACCAACGACGGCAAGGGAACCGGCTTGGGTTTGTCCATTGTCCAGGGCATTGTGACAGAACATGGCGGCACCATCACCGTGGCCAGCGAACCCGGGGCAGGCGCCGTCTTCACTATCCGGCTGCCGGCCATGCCGCCGGAGGAGGTATGACCATGAATCTGAACAGCCAATACGATTTCTACGCCGTTTTTTTTGATGAGTCGCTGGAGATGCTGGCGGCGGCCGGCGCGGCGTTGCTGGCCGCCGAAGAGACGGGACAGCCGAGCCGGGCCGTTCCAGAGGTCTTCCGGGCCTTTCACAGCATCAAGGGCGGCGCCCAGAGCCTGGATCTTGACGATCTGGCCCGCTTTGCCCACCGCATGGAGGACTGGCTCGATCCCTTCCGCCGGGGAAAACCGGCAGGGACGGCCATGGTGAATATCCTGCTCGATGCGATGGACCGGATGGAGGCCGGATTGACAGGATTGCGTTCCGGCGATCTGGACATCGATTGGGCTGAGGAACAGCGGCGGTATCTGCAGACACTGGAGGCAACTGACGAGGGGTTTGCTGAGGAGGTTGCGGCCGGACATGGGTCCGGTTTTGAAGAAAAAGCTGCCGGCCAAGATGGGCGAGCAGTGAATCCAGCAGCTGCAGGACCGTCAGTGATTGAAGATAGCGCCGCGAAGGCGATAACACCGGCAAATCCGCCGGGCAGCCGCCTGCTCTGCCTGCGGATCAGCTTGAACGTCGATGCGCCGATGCCTGACGTTCGCCACTTCCTGGTGCAGGAGCGCCTCAAGCAGGCCGGCCGGATTCTCGATAGCCGGCGCGGCGAGGGGCCCGATCACCCGCTGATCCTGGTTGTGACCACCGATCAATCGGATGAAGCGATCCGGCAGAATTGCGATGTGGGCGATGTGGAAAAGGTGGCGCTGACGCCGGTCAATGACCGCCTGTTTTCCGGCGCCGATGCGCTGATCGCCGAGGCCGGATTTGGGGGGATTGGGGTCGCGCTGATCGATATCAGCGAAAGGGAAATCCTCGAACCCGCCGACCTGCGGCGCCTCAGCGAAGCCCGTTCTGCCCTGGCGAGAGAGGGAAAACAGCTGGGTCTGATTACCGACGGCCCCTATACGCGACGCCACCTGAACATCCTGGAGGCGGCGGCCCCTGTGACAGGGGAACTGCCGGTCTACAGGAGCCACTTTGAAGCCCGTTGCGACAGGCCGGAACGGAAGAACCGGTCGGAAGGGAGGACAGGGGATGTACCCGGAAACGAAAGTGCTGCTCATTGACGACGAAGAGGAACTCTGCATCAGCCTGCAGCGAATCCTGCAACTGGAGGGCTATGTGACCGAATACACGACATCGCCCATTAAGGCGCTGGACATGGTCAAGGCCCGCAAGTATCACATCATCCTGGCTGACATCGTCATGCCGGAAATGGACGGGATCGAACTCTTGTCGGCCGTCAAGGCCTATGATCCCCTGGCCCAGGTGATCATGATGACGGGCTACTCGACAATGGACAAGACGGTGCGCTGCTTGGAAAAGGGCGCCAATGACTATCTGCTCAAGCCTTTTTCCGACCTGGACAAGGTGATCGAGGCGGTCCGGTTGTCGGAGGCCAAGCTGCGCCGTTGGTGGGAGAGCATGCGGGGAAATTTTGCCTGAGGGGGCTCATGGAATGAACAAGGCGAAAGGGCTGCTAGAGAGCGAGCGTGAATCAGACCGCAGCGAGGCGGTGGCTCTCCTCGCCGGAACGGCCTCGCTGAGCGGCGTGGAGCTGCTGGCCCGGCAGTTGGAGCGGGAACCGTCCGCCTATGTGCGCCGACAGATCATCCGGGCTTTAGGGGAGATGCGCAACCACCGCACCGCCGCCGTCACCGCCGGGCTGCTCTCCTCCGCTGACGCAGCCGTTCGCAACGCCGCTTTGGAAGTGATGCGCAACCTCGGTCCGGTGGCGGTGCCGGCGTTGGAGGAACGGATGCAGTCCCCCTCCCGGGACCTGCGCAAGCTGGCCGCCGACGCCCTGGCTGCCATTCCCGGCGAACGGGCCAGCCGCTTGCTGCAAAAGGGATTGGACGATCCCGATCCCAATGTGGCCGCCGCCAGCGCCGAGGCGTTAGGCGGACGGAAGGAACCGGACGCCGCAGCGCTGCTGCGGATGAAACTGGCCGAGGCAAACAACGTCTGGGTTGCCTTCAGCATCATAGAAGCCCTGGCTCGCCTCGGCGATCCCACCGCTATGCCGACCATTGACACCTATCTCGCATCCTTCCGGGGCGGAAGGCGGGAGCGGATGGCGCTGGCGGGCATCTGGGCCTTTGCCGCCGGCCGGCTCGGCGATGAGCGATGCCTGCCCGCAGCCTGGGACTTGCGCCGGGAGGGCTTGCTGACGCCGCGAGAACTGCTGATTTTGCTCGGCAGCCTGCAAGACCGTGGAATCGAGCCGGGACCGGCGGGGGCGGAAATGAACGACCTGATCGCGCAGTATCTGGAAGACGGCGGCTCCCGGGAGGCTGTCACCGCCGCCCGCCTTGCCGCCCGCTGTTGTCCGGCGCTGCTGTACATACACCTTCCCAAACTTGTGGCGAAGTTTGGTCAGAGCGAGAGCGTGCGGGAGGAACTGCTCCAAGCGCTGCTGCAAGCCGGCCCGTCCCCTGAGCGGCTCTCACGGCTTTTAGAAAACGCCGAAGATCGCCTGGCCGGCCTGCTCCTCGGGGCGGCCGAACAGGCCATGGTGATCCTTCCCCTGGAGGTCCTGCAAGAACTGGCGGGGCGCGCTGACGAGGTGATCGTGCGGCAGTCGGTGTCGCTGGCCTGGCGCTGTGGGATCGGGGCGGAACCTTTCTTGAACGCCATGGCCCGTCACCGGGAACCGGAAGTGGCGGCTGTCGCCCTTTCCGGTCTCGGATTGATCTGCGGCGAAGGCGCCCAGCCGGTGCTCCTCAAGGCGCTGGAACACCCCAGCGGCCGCGTGCGGCGACAGGCGGCGGACACCCTGTCCATCCTGTCGCCGCAAGGGTTGCAGACGGAACTGGAACGGCTCTTTGACCGCTGCCCCGAAACGGCGCGGCCAGAGGTGCTGGAGGTAATGACCGCCCTGGGAAGCGCCAACCTGCATAGCGCCTACCTGCGCGCCGCCGCAGCGGCCGATCGCGATGTCCGCTCCCGCGTCGCCCGCGCCAGCCGCCTGATTCGTTCGGAAGAGGTCTTTTTGTCGGTCATGGAATCGCTGGCCAACGACCCTGATCAGGAGGTTCGGCGCGTGGCCATCGCCAGCCTGGCCTCGCGCAGCGGCGACGGCGTCTACCGGTTGCTCCGCTATCTCTATGAGAACGACCCCTGTCGCAACCACCGCTACCACATCCTCACCTGTCCCGAGATCTTCCGGCATCCGGAAACCTTCGAGTGGCTCACAGACAACATCGAGCAGGTTGACCCGCTCTTGCGCCTCGCAGCCGTTCGCGGTATGACCCGGATGGGCGCCAAAGGGAAGGAGTACCTGGAGGCCTTGCTGGAGTCCCTGTCCGGGACCGGGTGCGGAACCGTGACCGGGTGCGATGAAGAGATGGCCCAGGCGGTCAGCCAGGAACTGAAACGGATAGGAGGTCGGCGGGATGAGCTTGACGACTGACCTCTATCAGCGCTATGTCGATCTGATCTACAAACGCACCGGGATCTGGTTTGAACCGCACAAACTCTACTATGTGGAAAAGCGGATCAGCGAGCGGATGGAAGAACTGGATGTCATCGATTACCGCGAGTACTACCACCTGATCAAGTTTTCCAACGACACCGCCGAGATCGAGTTGTTGATCAACCGGCTCACCGTCAACGAGACCTACTTTTTTCGAGACTTTCCCCAACTGGCCGGTTTTGCCGAAGCGGTGCTTCCGGAGGTCGTCCGAGAAAAGCAAGCCGCCGGCGTGCGGAAGCTGAAGATTTGGAGCGCCGGTTGCGCCACCGGCGAGGAACCCTACACCCTCGCCATCATTCTTTTGGAGATGCTGCCGGATCCGAAGTCCTGGGAGATCGAGATCCTGGCCACCGATATCAACACAAGGGTCCTGGAGGAGGCGCGCAAGGGGTACTACAACGCCCGCTCGGTTAAGGATGTTCCTCCCGAGTACCTGGAACGATATTTCACCCGCCGGCTGGATAGGCACCTGATCAACCTGAATGTGAAAAAGATGGTTCAGTTCAAGTATTTGAACCTGATGGATCAACAGGGGATGCAGGAACAGTCGGGGTTTGATTTCATATTTTGCCGCAATGTGCTCATTTACTTCAATCCCGAATCGCGTCTCAAGGTGTTGGAGAACTTCTACCGGTCCATCCGCAGCGGCGGATTCATCTATCTCGGTCATTCCGAGTCGGTCAGCCGGATCACGGAAGCCTTCAAGATGAAGCGGGTCGGCGGAAACATCGTGTACTACAAGCCGTAGGAGGTGACGATGTGGCACACATCTTAGTTGTTGACGATTCTGCCATGGTGAGACGATACCACGCCTATATTTTGACTTCCCTCGGCTATGACGTGGAGGAGTCGGAAGACGGCCTACTCGCTCTGGAAACGCTGCTGAAGGGCGATCACGACCTGATCATCACCGACATCAATATGCCGCGCATGGACGGCTTCCGGTTTATCGCCGAAGTTCGAGAAATGGCGGCCCACCGGGAGACTCCGATCATCATCGTCACCACCCAGGACCATGCCGTCGACGCGGCGCGGGGACTGGAGCTGGGCGCCAATGTGTACGTTGTCAAGCCGACGGAGCCGGAAAAACTCGTTCACTGGATCCGCCGTCTGCTTCCAGGGAGCGGCGGAAAGGAGGCCTGACCCCCATGCATTATCAATTTGGTCCCGATGATCTGGAGATGTTGCAGGCCTTCACCGACGAGGCGGGCGAGTACCTGCAGCAGGTCGAAGAAGCACTCCTGCAACTCGAAGCGGCGGAGGGAAACTCCGGCTCAATCAACGATATCTTTCGCCATGTCCACACGATCAAAGGACTGGCCTCCTTTTTTGGCTTTGCCGAGATCACCCGGCTCAGCCATGAGGCGGAATTCCTCCTCGACAGCATTCGCAGCGGCCGCGCCCAAATGGACGGCATGCGCATCGGATTGCTGCTGGACAGCGTCGACGCCCTTGGGGAGTTGCTCAGCCAGTTGCGCGCCGCCTGTGAGGCGGTGTCGGCCGGCGCCGGTGTGGAGGTCCGGTTCCAGATCGACCGCGACCTGGACGGCCTGATCGGCGATCTTGAAGCGGCGCTGCCGCCGAAGGAGGGGGCTTTCGTTGCGGCGAGTCAGGCGGAAGCGGATGGGGTGGACGGTGCCGCCGTAGATGCCCCTGCCGGCGCGAAATCCCAAGCCGCCGGAAGCACCGTTCCGCCGGCGCCTGCCGGGGAAGAGGACGAACTCCTCGTCGTGATCAAGGGAAAAGCCGGCAAGGCGGCGCTGGAAAATTTTTTGCTCGAAGCGGAGGAGCACAGCGAGATCGTCTGTGACCGCCTCCTCATCACCCTGGACAGCGAGCCGGCCGATACATCCGCCTTGGCCGAACTGTTCCGGCGCGTCCACACCCTGAAGGGAAACCTCGGTCTGCTGCTCAGTTTTAACGCGCCGGAAGGCTCACTCTGGACGCCGATAAAAGAAACGATGGAAGTGTTCCAAAGGATGGAAGAGATGCTGGAAAAGGTGCGCACCCTCCGGCTGCCCTTGCCCGTATGGGCGATCGACCTCTGTTTTGCTTGCATGGACGCCCTGCGCCGCCTCGTGCAGATGGTCCGCTCCGGCGAAGGCCATCCCGATCCGGCCAACCCGCCGCTGATGCTGCAACTGGATGACGCCCGCCTCCGGTTGGAGCAAATCGGCGCCGGCGATTCTGCAGCCCGAGCGGCAGAACCGGCGGCCCCCCTCGCACCGGGAGCGGATGTGCCGCAAATTGCCCCTCCCACATCAACGGACCTGCCGGATATGCATCCAGAAAAGGCTCGCTCCCATTCGCCCCAGGAGGGTGGCGGCGCCAAAGGCGATCATCGCCCAGGGGCCGATCCCGTGAACTCCAACGGCGCGAAGCGCAACGGGCAGGAAAACGGCAACGGTCACTCGGTCCGGGTCAGCGAAGAAAAGCTGAACCGTCTGATGAACGCCATCGGCGAACTGGCCGTCACGAAAAACGCCTTCAGCCAGATCGCCCGCAAGTTGATGATGGACTACAACCTGCCGGTCATTTCCCGGGAAGTCAAAGAGGCCGGCCAGTGGGTGGAGCGCATCTCGGCAGAACTGGAAGACGCCATCATGGCGATGCGCATGACCGAGGTCCGCATGGTCTTCCAGAAGTTCCCCCGCGTCATCCGCGACATCGCCTTGCAGACAGGCAAGCGGATCCAACTGATCATGGAGGGCGAAGAGACGGAACTGGACCGGACGATCATCGAGCAGATCGGCGACCCCCTCATGCACCTGGTCCGCAACGCCGCAGATCACGGCATCGAACCGGAAGAGGAACGCAGAGCCGCCGGCAAGTCGCCCCAGGGGCGCGTCTGGTTGCGCGCCTACAGCCGCGGCAAGGATGTATTCATCGAGATCGAAGACGACGGTCGCGGAATGGACCCGCAGAAGTTGAAGGCCAAGGCGGTGGAGAAAGGGTTCATCACAGCGGCCCAGGCGGAGGAACTCAGCGACGCCCAGGCCTTCCAACTCATCTTCCTCCCCGGTTTCAGCACAGCCCGCGCCGTGTCGGAGATTTCCGGACGCGGCGTCGGGATGGACGTGGTCCGCAACAATATCTCCGCCTTGCGCGGAACCGTCGCCGTCCACAGCCGCTTAGGCCAAGGCACGAAGATGACGATGCAACTGCCCCTGACGCTGGTCGTCTCCCGAGGCCTGCTCGTCGAGTCGGCGGGACAATTGCTGATCCTTCCCCTCGAAAACGTGATCGAAACCCTGAAGGTTCCAGCCGATCGGTTCGTCTTTCGCCGCGGCCGCCGGATGCTTCAGCACCGCGGCGGTGTGCTCGGCGTCCTCTCCCTAGCCGGCATCCTCGGGATGCCCGAACAGCCGGCGGAGGGGCAAACACCAGTGGTTGTGCTCAGCGACGGCCACGTGAGGGTGGGTGTCGTCGTCGACCGGCTGATCGACGAGCAGGATGTGCTTGTCAAGGCCTTGCCGGACTACCTGGCCTCCCTGCCGGGCATGGGCGGCGCCACCATCATGGGAGACGGGCGCGTGGCGCTGGTGATGAACGCCGTCGAGGTGATCCACATGGCCACCGGCGGCGCGCGACAGATCGGCTAACTGAAAATCAAGGAGGAACAGCCATGACAGAACTGCAAAAACACCGGATTATGCTCGTCGACGACTCTCCCTTCATCCACAAGGCCCTGAGCAGAGCCCTGGAGCCGGCCGGTTACGAGATCTGCGGCGCTTTCCGCAACGGCCAGCAGGCCGTAGAGAACTACGGCAGCCTCCAACCGGACCTGCTGATCATGGACATCACCATGCCGATCATGGACGGTGTCGAGGCCGCGCGGGAGATCAGTTCCCGACACCCCGGCGCAAAGATCATGATGCTGAGCGCCATGGGCGATGAAGAGATCCTCGAAGAGGCCCGCAACGCCGGCGCAAGCGGCTTTATGACCAAACCCTTTTCCAACCCCGAACTGCTGGAAGCGGTGGAAAAACATTTGAGCGTATCTTGACAGGTCCCGCAAAACCATTCTGATGAGCCGTAAGGAGGAATCCCCCATGGGCAGGGAATACCTGACCTGTTTGGCCGAAAGCATGACTTCGGTGCTAAAAAAGATGACAGACATCGACAGCGTCTGGCTCGAGGCGGCGCCGGTGCTGCCCTCCATCACCGCCGGGGTCACCGTCGTCTCCCTGCTGGGTTTCGTCGGCGCCCGCAAGGGCCGGGTCGTGATGGAGATGAGCATCGACACGGCCCAGCACCTCGGTCAGGCGCTCAACCAGGAGGACTTGGCCCCTTTTGACAAGATGATCTTTTACGCCCTTTCCGAACTGAGCAACATCTTTTGCGGCGCTGCGGTGACGCGCATCAACAACGGTCCTGAGCGCCCCGGCTTGCGCCTGACGCCGCCCAATATCCTTGTGGGCGAAGGGATGCAGGTCTTCGACGCCCAGGCCGATCTGCAGACGGCTCGCGTCGCCTGGAACGACGGGGAAATCTTCATTCACCTGAGCATGGAAAGGGGGGACCGGTGACATGGAGGCCCAACTGCAAACCTTTGCCCGCGGAACCGCCGATGTTCTGTCCATGATGGGCGTGACGGCCACCCCCCAGGCCAGGTGTGTCCCGCCCGATTCCTTTTTCAGCGTCTACGAACTGGCCATCATCATCGGTCTTGCCCGGGACTTGCGCGGCGCCGTCGTCATCTCCATGGCTGCCGGGACGGCCTTAGCCCTGGCCGGCCAGATGATGGGGGGCATGGTCCTGCCGGAATTGGACGATATGGTCAAAAGCGCCCTCTGCGAGTTCGCCAACATGGCCGCCGGTACGGCGGTGACAGCCTTGGCCCCTGCAGTGACCGCAGACATCACGCCGCCTACGCTGGTGACGGGACAAAAACTGGCCATCATGGCCGGGCAGGATAACGTCTTGTTGACGGAGTTGGAGACATCCCTTGGTATAATGGAAATCCGGCTTGGTCTCGAAGAAATATAAATCAATGATATGAAAAATGTCGATTAGTACTTGCTAGTCTTTGGAATTAGGCGTATGTTTAAACTACGAACAAGATAAACAATCCAGCGTAACGGTCATATCCGCATTAAGGTCAGCGGCAGGTCTCAAGAAAGGGGAGACGTCCATGGAGCCCTTTCAGATCGTCACATTTTCACTGGGAACCGAGGCGTACGGCATTCCGATCGAACAGGTGCAGGAGATCATCCGGCCGTCGCCGGTGACCTTTATCCCCTATGCGCCGCCCCATGTGCTCGGCCTGATCAACCTGCGGGGGAACGTAATCCCGGTAATCGACCTCCGGCGCCGCCTGACACTGGACCCGCAGGGCGATGGGAAGTACAACCGCATTATCGTCGTTCACCTCGATGAAATCGTTGTCGGCTTATGGGTCGACGCCGTTTCGGCGGTGACGGCCGTCCGCGAGGAGATGCTCGCCGACAACCCGGAAGGCCTCAGCGTGGGGGAACAGTTCATCGACAAGGTGGTCAAGACAGAGGAACGGCTGATCGCCTTACTGAACATCCCTGCATTGATTCAGCACTGAAACCACCCCGCAATAATCCAGAACGGAGGGGGTGACAGGATTGAGCAACGAAAATTTCATGGACCAGTATATGGACCTTTTTTATTCGGAGGCGAAGGAGCAACTCGACATCCTGACCCGGGATCTGTTGGCCATCGAATCAGGCAGTTCGAGTCAGGAAATGATTCACGAGATGTTCCGCGCTGCCCACACCTTGAAGGGCTCCAGCGCCATGGCCGGATTCCCGGCGGTGACCGAGATGACCCACAAGGTGGAGGACCTGCTCGGCAAGGTGAGAGAAGGGAAGCATGCTTTAAGCGCCAAGGATATCGACACGGTCTTTCAGGCGCTTGATTACATACAGAACTGCCTCTTCCATCCCGAAGCAGTCGATCCGGCGAAGACAGAGGAACTGGCCCGCAAACTGGCGGAGATCCAGGAGCAGCCTGCGCCAGCCAAAGGATCGGAAGAGAAGGGCGCCAGGGAACGGGCGGCCCAACTGGCCGAACTGCGCAGCCAAGCGACCCACAAGGGCAAAGCGACGGAGATTCACGTCACCTTTACGACCGACTGCTTTATGCGCTCCGTCCGTTTCTTCCTCATCCTGAACAACCTGAAAGAATTCGGCGAAGTGATCGGGTCCGTGCCCGCCTGGCCGGAGATGGAAGCCAACGAAAACGCCTACGAAGAGGCGACCATACTGCTCGATTGGCGTCAGGGAAGCCGCAACGATCTGGAACGGGCCTTGAACGTAGCCGATGTGCGGCGCATCGATATTCACAGCGGAGAAGGCAACGAAAAAGGCGCTGAACTCGGCACTTCGGCGCAGCCGGGCGCCTCCTCGGCGGTCTCCCTGCCGGCTGTTGACACGGTGTCGCCAGGGATGGAGAACCGGTCGGCGGATAACCAAGCGGCAGACCACCGCGGAACAGAGGCGGCGGAAACACCGGCAGCCGACCGGGCCAGCCACAGCGACGCCCACCGGGCGACAGAGTACATCAAAATTGAGGCCAACCGGCTCGACCTGTTGATGAACCTGATCGGCGAGATGCTCATCTCCCAGGCGCGCTTTGCCCGGATCCAGGAGAATTACCTGGAGCGGCACGGCCAGACGCCGTTGGCTGTCGAGATGGCCGAAGAGACGCACCAACTGGCGCGGATCACGACACAACTGCAAGACGGGCTGATGAAGGCGCGCCTCGTCCCCATCGGCGGCGTCTTCAGCCGTTTCCCCCGCATCGTCCGCGATCTGGCCCGCAAGCAGGGGAAAAAAGTCAATCTGATCATGGAAGGCCAGGACACCGAGTTGGACAAAACGGTCGTCGACCTGATCGGCGATCCGATCATGCACCTGATCCGCAACAGCGTCGACCACGGCATCGAACCGCCGGAGGTTCGCCTTCAGGCCGGCAAGCCGGAGGAAGGGACCATCCGGTTGAAAGCCACCCATGAAGGCAGCCGCATCGTCGTCGAGATCCGCGACGACGGGCGCGGCATCGACGAAGGCAAGGTCCTCGCCAAGGGGCGGGCATTGGGGCTGGTTCCCGAGGGACAGACGCCTTCGCGTCAGGAGATCCTCGACCTGATCTTCGCCCCCGGCTTCAGCACCGCCGACAAAGTGACAGACATCTCCGGGCGCGGCGTCGGGATGGACGTGGTGAAACGCGCCATCAGCAGCCTTCACGGCATCATCGACATCCAATCGGAGCCGGGACAGGGAACGGCTTTTCAACTGCAATTGCCCATCACCCTGGCCATCATCCAGGGGTTGACCGTCCGGGTGGAGCAGGAGAGCCTGATCATCCCCCTGGACAACGTGCTCGAAAGCTTCCAACTGCAGAACAACGAGGTGCAGTCGGTCGGTGGGCGGGAGGTTTTTTCGGTGCGGGGGCGGATCGTGCCGCTCTACCGGCTGCAAGACCTGCTGCAGCTCCCGCCCGATCCCGAGAAAGGGCGTCGCAAGTACCGGTCAGTCGTCATGGTAGGCTTGGCCGAACGGCGGATGGGCCTGGAGGTCGACTCTCTGATCGGCAAGAAGGAGATCGTGATCAAGCCCATCAAGGCGCCCTGGCTGAACCTGGAACACTTTGCCGGCGCCACCATCCTGGGTGACGGTCGCGTCAGCCTGATCCTGAATATCGGCGCCATCTTCCGCCGGGGAGCGGGAGATCGGTTGCAGAACTGAGGGGACGAGGTGATCCAATTTGTTGGAGTATGAGATCAAGGAACGGGGCGACGTGTCGGTCATTCGCTTTTATGGCAGTATCGGCGTCGGCGACGCCCACCGGATCAAGGATTCCCTGTCTCAACTTTCACGCGAAAACAAGCGCCTGGTCATCAACCTGGGCGTCAGTTTTGTCACCAGTGAAGCCATCGGCAATCTGATCTTCCTCTACAAGCGCTACCGGGAAAAGGGAGGGCAGGTGGTCCTCTGCAACATCACCCCGTCGGTGCGTCAGGTTCTGGAGATCACCCGCCTCGACAAGTTGCTCCCTATCGTGGAGACGGAAGAAGAAGCCGTGGCAAAGCTTTCCCAGAAGTAACGAGTGCGTCGTAAGGCAATCAGGAGGCAGCGCGAGGAAGCGATGAGGCAAGCGAAAGGAAAGCGTAACGCAAGCGAAGGTAAAGCGAAGGGAAGTGGATGCAAATGCTTTCGCGGATGAAAGTCGGCGCCCGGATACTCCTGGTGATCCTTATTTCGTGCCTGATCACAGCCGCCGTCGGTTTCTACGGCTTGAACAGCCTCGCCCAAGAAAAGGCGAGCCTTGACGGTATGTACAGCAACTCCTTGCTGCCGGTCCGTTACCTGGGAGAGTCTAAGGCCAAGTTGCAACAATACCGCGTGGCCCTCTATAACCACATCATTTCCTCCGACAGACGGGATCTGGACGAATGGGAAGCGAAGACGAAAGAGTACGCCAAGAGCTTTGAACAGGAATTAAAAAAATACGGCGGAACCGAAATCAGCGCTGATGAAAAGCGGATGTTGTCTGACCTTGAATCATCCTGGAGCAGCTACCGTGAGGTGTCGCAGCGGTTACTTCAATCTAGCGCTATGGGAACGGCGGAAGGGAACGCCAGGGCGCTGGAGATCGCCCGCACGGAAGGGCGGACAAAAGCGCTCGATCTGGATGAAAAGTTGGAAAAACTGGTCCAGTTCCAGGTAGAACTCTCTGAAAAAACCAAAAAGGACTCCGATGATATATATGCATCGACGCGAACCACGATGGTGGCCGTCATCGCCGTCGCCTTTTTGCTTTCCCTGGGCGCAGGGGTGGTCCTTTCCCGCAGCATTTCCAAGCCGCTCGGCGAGTTGGAGCAACTGGCCGAGAGGATCGCCCAGGGCGATCTGACGAAAAACGTGGCCGACAAGCAAGGCGGCGACGAGATCTCCTCCCTCTCCCGATCGATCCATCAGATGGTCAACAACCTGCGCAGCTTCGTCAAGCAGGTGCAGGACGGCGCCCAGTCGGTGGCCGCATCGAGCCAGCAGATCTCGGCCTCGTCTCAACAGTTGGCCAGCGGCGCCCAGTCCCAGGCCCAGGAGGCCCAGAGCCTGTCTTCGATGATGAACGACATGTCCGGCGCGGCTACCCAGGTGGCCACATCGGCCCAGAAAGCGGCCATGTCCTCTGAGACGACGACCAACGCCACCATGGAGGGCGGCAAGATCATCGACGAGACCGTCCGGGGCATGGACGCCATCTCGGAAAACGTGATGGTCCTCGGCCAGAACTCGGAAAAGATCGGCGAAATTGTCGAGATGATCGACGATATCGCCGCCCAGACCAACCTGCTCGCCCTCAACGCCGCCATCGAGGCCGCCCGGGCCGGTGACGCCGGCAAAGGCTTCGCCGTCGTGGCCGACGAGGTGCGCAAGCTGGCTGAACGGTCCGGTTCAGCGACCAAGGAGATCGCCAGCCTGATCAAACAGATCCAGGCGGTGACGGGCCGGGCCGTGGAAGCGGCCAAGAGCGGCCGCGAGTTGACCCAGCAGGCCGGCGCATCCTTCCAGCACATCAAGGAGCAGGTCAAGCAGACGGCCACCGAGGTCGGCGAGATCGCCGCAGCGGCGGAAGAACAGGCCGCCACGACGGAACAGGCCTCACGGGCTGTACAGAACGTGGCCGCCATCGCCGAGGAATCGTCAGCCGGCGCCGAAGAGACGGCCAGTGCCATCGAGGCCATGTCCAACCTGGCGACGGAGTTGCAGTCGGCTGCGGCAAGGTATAAGGTGTAAGATAGCATACGTGTACGGCGTTATGGCTTAGCCTGGCATAGCGCCTGAAACGACAGCGCAATCGCAAATAAAACACAGGTTGGTTTTTGAATCGGTTCATGGAAAAAGGTCCGCGAAAGTTGCCCAACCGATCGGTTGGCAACCCTCGCGGACCTTTGTTTTCATTTCGCCATAGCCTGAAGAGAGAGGTTTCTCTATAGGTTCACTATAGGTTCAGAAACGGTTCTCTACAAGCGTTGAGAAGGGCGGGACTTTGATTGTTGACTCCGCTGTACCAGTTGGGAATCGCCGGTCTCGGGTCGACGCCGGTGCTCCTGCCCGTCTGGGTGGACGTCGCCGACAGCTTCTGGCGCCGTTTGCGCGGCCTGCTCGATGAGACAGCCTTGCCGCCGGACCGGGGGCTGCTGCTGACCCCTTGCAACCAGATCCACACGGTGGGCATGGGTTTTGCCATCGATGTTCTCTATCTCGACGGGCAAGGCGTCATCATCGACATCGATGAGGCCTTGCCGCCGGGGAGGTTCGGGCAACGCCGATCGGACGCCCTGTCGACGCTCGAACTGGCGGCCGGAACAGCCCGCCGCCTAGCGCTCCAGCCGGGAATGCGGCTGCTGTTCTTGCCGGCGTACCCGCTCGGCTAAGGTTCTCCGGCTAATGGATCAGGCGCCAAAACCGGGACCCAAGAGCGCCCGCCACTTGTTCTGGACCAGCAGGTACTGTTTCTGCTGCGCCAGGTTGACGGCCTCCGTCGCCAATTGGAGCGAATGGGAAAGCAACCGGCCGAACTGGTTGAAGGTGGCCGGGTTGGTCATCAGATAACCGTCAACAAAGTAGGTGGGATCAGAGGGATCGGCCAGGAAGGGTTTTTTCTGCTGGCTGAAGATCTGGTGGATGTAGCGAAACCAGTTGTAAAGCCCTTCGGGACCCGGTTCGAGGCGGACCTTGCGCAGCAGCAGGTCGGTGAGCATTTCCAAGTGCAAGGTGCGCAGGATGCGGCAGTTCGTGCGCTGCCAGGCACGGAGGATGCGGATCAGGGCGAGGAAGGTCGGTCCGTGCCGCCGGAAAGCCTCTGACATCCACCGCTCCGGCGCCTGGGGGTCGCGGGGGATCCAGGTGTCAGGACCGTTGGGGAGATAGAAAACCTCCTTTTCCTCCTCTACCAGCGACAACACGGGGGAAATGCGGAAACTGTCCTCATGCCCCAGGACGAGGAATGTCTGGTGTTCTTCCACATCGCGGTTCCAACCGACCTTGGACAGGATTTCCCGCATCTGGCCGAGGACCTCCGTCACATTAGGCGTCTTGCCATCGGTAGGGGAAATCTCCACAAGCAGGTCCAGGCTTTTTTTCGGCCGGATCATCGTTCCGCGCATGAACGATCCGCCCGGACGGATCCTCCGCACGGGAAAGTCAGCGCGATCTTTCAGGGCATAGTGCATGTTCTGCAGCATCGTAAAGACCTGATCGACATCCTCGCGACTCAGGTTAATCCGCCGCAGAAACTGACGGAAGGCTTCGTCCGCCACAGGGACCGGTTCCAGATAGGTTTGAACGAGCGGGGAAAGGCCGGCCGTCGCCACCGCGGCTGCCGCTGCCGTTGCCGCTGATCCGACTGGGCCGGCGCCCCCTTGCCGCGCAGCGGTATGGTCGACGGCCGCGGCTGTGACCGCAGCAGAACCGGGGCTGGCGCCGGTGCCCCCGAAGAAGCTCGAAGCGACGGAGGTGGAGCCGATAGAACCCGTCAAGCCGCCCGGACTGACGGAACCGCCGTTGTGACTGCCGCCAGAACTGCCAGCGGAACCTTCGCCCCCCGCTGACGAAGGGGAGACGGACTGAATCGTCGCCGGCTGGGGATTGGCCGGACGGGCGAAGAAACGGGTTGCCTGGGGCGAAGGCGCTTTTTTCTCCTGGACGAAACCCAAATCGATGTGAGAGAGTTCGTAGAGCGGCGTGTACGAGAGGCCTTTAAGTTCCTGGATCCCCAGAAAGCGAAAGATGACCGTGTCGAGGCTCTTGAGGAGCGGCTTCAGGATCTGGAAGGTCGACTCGTCCAGCAGGACCTGATTGGGGGCGCTTTGAGAAGCCAGGCGGGCGGCCATGTCGATGGAAGCCCCCAGGTAATCGGCATCAGGAGTGCGCACCGGCGTCACAAGGCCGAAGGAGAGGCCGATCTTGGTCTGAAAGGGCAGGTTTTCCTTGATGATGGTGTACTTCACATCCAGGGCCGCCAGCAACGCCGGCAGCGGATTCGGGAAGACGGCGTAGATGGCGTCGCCGATATGCTTGACCACCTGGCCCTGGTAAAGGGCGACGGTCTGAGCGCAGAGTTCGTTATGGCGCAGGGAGAGGGCGACGCCTTCCAGCGGCCCCAACTGCTGCTTCAGCCGAGTGGAATCAACAAGGTCGAAAAAGACGCTGCAGAGGGCCACGCTGTCTTGCAGTTGTTTGTATTGAGGAAACAGGCGATCGCTCACTGGAAGCCCTCCGATTAATTAGCCGGCATTCTAATCTCATTCTAGACTGTCGTCGTCGATAATTGGGGAGATCTTCTCCCTTCTTGTGGCTCATCCCTGCTAAAGGGAGGATTTGAGGCGGGAAAAAAACCTGTTTGGTTAAATCCCAAAAAAGAAGGATGAAGGTGTATATTGGCAAAAGGTGTGGGAAATATTTAATTTCGGGAGCTAAATCAGCCAAACGACCGATCGTGGTGTTTGCATCACTTTGGGCGGCTCCCTATTATAGTACTTGGGTGTTAGCACTCGTCCAAGGTGAGTGCTAACAAACGAGACAATTGCAAGCATCTGAAGGAGGGTACCGTTTCGTATGAACATCAAACCTTTGGCTGATCGGGTTGTATTGAAGCCCATCGAAGCGGAAGAAAAAACCGCATTTGGCATCATCGTGCCGGACACCGCCAAAGAAAAACCCCAGCAAGGCGAAGTCGTGGCTGTGGGCATCGGCCGTCTGCTCGACAACGGCGAGCGGGCCGCTCTGGAAGTGACCGTCGGCGACCGGGTCATCTACAGCAAATACTCGGGCACCGAGATCAAGATCGAAGGCAATGAGTACCTGATCCTCAACGAACGCGACATCCTGGCCAAGCTGTAATCGCTTGATCGAATCGAGGCGTTCCCTTACTTATAGGAAACCCAGCGCATGAGACCCGCCCCCGCCCGCGCCGGAGCAAATCCGACCATACAGGCGGGAAGCTGTTAAGGAGGTAGACAACCCCATGGCTAAAATGATCGTCTTCAACGAAGAGGCCCGCCGCGCCCTGGAAAAAGGCGTCAACACCCTGGCGGAAGCCGTTCGTGTCACCCTTGGCCCCAAAGGCCGCAACGTCGTTCTGGAGAAGAAGTTCGGTTCTCCCCTGATCACCAACGACGGCGTCACCATCGCCAAAGAGATCGAACTGGAAAACCCCATTGAAAACATGGGCGCCCAACTGGTCAAAGAAGTCGCCACCAAGACCAACGATGTGGCCGGTGACGGCACCACCACCGCCACCATCCTGGCCCAAGCCATCATCCGCGAAGGCATGAAGAACGTCGCCGCCGGCGCCAACCCCATGGTGCTGAAGCGGGGCATCGAGAGCGCCGTTGAGAAGGCTGTCGCCGAGATCAAGGCCATCTCCAAGCCTGTCGAGAGCAAAGAAGCCATCGCCCAGGTTGCCGCCATCTCCGCCGGCGACGCCACCATCGGCAACCTGATCGCCGAAGCCATGGAGAAAGTCGGCAAAGACGGCGTCATCACCGTCGAAGAGTCCAAAGGCTTCACCACCGACCTAGAAGTCGTCGAAGGCATGAACTTCGACCGCGGCTACATCTCTCCCTACATGATCACCGACCCCGACAAGATGGAGGCCGTCCTCAACGACCCCTTCATCCTGATCACCGATAAGAAGATCTCCTCCATCAAAGAGATCCTGCCCATCCTGGAGCGTGTCGTCCAGAGCGGCAAGCAACTGATGATCATCGCTGAAGACGTAGAAGGCGAAGCCCTGGCCACCCTGGTTGTCAACAAGCTGCGCGGCACCTTCACCTGCGTCGCCGTCAAAGCCCCCGGCTTCGGTGACCGCCGCAAAGCCATGCTGGAAGACATCGCCATCCTCACCGGCGGCCGCGTCGTCTCTGAGGAAGTCGGCATCAAGCTCGACAGCGCCACCATCGACATGCTGGGCCGCGCCCGTCAGGTCCGCATCAACAAAGAAGAGACCATCCTCGTCGACGGCGCCGGCAGCGCCGACGATATCAAGGCCCGCATCGCCCAGATCCGCCGTCAACATGAAGAGTCCACCTCCGAGTTCGACAAGGAAAAACTGCAAGAGCGCCTGGCCAAACTGGCTGGCGGTGTTGCCGTCATCCAAGTCGGCGCCGCGACCGAAACCGAACTCAAAGACAAGAAGCTGCGCATCGAAGACGCCCTGAACGCCACCCGCGCGGCCGTTGAAGAGGGCATCGTCCCTGGCGGCGGCACCGCTCTGGTCAGCATTCAGAAAGCCCTCGACAGCGTGGAAGTTCCCGCCGGCGATCAAGCGACCGGTGTGGCCATCATTCGCCGCTCCCTGGAAGAACCCCTCCGTCAGATCGCTAACAACGCCGGTTACGAAGGCTCCGTCGTTGTCGAGAAGGTCAAGTCCCTGCCCGTCGGCCAAGGCTTCAACGCCGCCACCGAAGTGTATGAAGACATGATCGCCGCCGGCATCGTCGACCCCGCCAAAGTGACCCGTTCGGCCCTGCAAAACGCCGCTTCCATCGCCGCCATGCTGCTGACGACGGAAGCCATCGTGGCCGACAAGCCCGAGAAGAAAGACGGCCCCGCGATGCCCCCCGGCATGGGCGGCATGGGCGGCATGGACATGGGGATGTAAGACCCGCCGCAAGGCCGGGCTTCCCTTCCGCCGTCTCCACCGTGACAGACACGAGGATAGACGCAAGATTGACAGCCAGAAAAGGCGTAACAAAAAGGCTGCCGGCGAAAGTCGGCAGCCTTTTTGGCGTTCTCGGAGTAAAGTTTTCGGGATAATACTGAGCAGGTATATCCGATGAATCGGATGTTTGTTCATGTCCTTCCAAAAACCACTTCCAACGTAGTGGTCGGTTCACAGGAAACAGCCGTCTCCCCATTGTTTCGAACATCCTTTGAGTTAAGGAACAATTCGACGAGCGGCGTGGAATTGAAAGAACTCACATTTGCCTCCGAAGAGGTTGCTCTGGGTAAAATCGCGATTACGAAAGGCGATCAAAAGTATGATCATATCGCCGGGATCACCTTAGCGCCTGCGGAAACGATATCTGTTTCGCTCGACATTGCCCTGAAAGATCAGAGCGATGTTTTCTTCGCTCGACCGCTGCTGCGATACAACATGGCAGGCCAATCATATACGGAATGCGTCACCTTGGGAACGCTGTACGGCTTGCCCTTTAGCGAAGAAAAAATGCAGAAAGTCTATGACCCTCTAATACGCCAATAAAACCCTCTGGGAGAATTGCAAAGAACTTCTGTTTGAAAGGCTTACTGTTCATCGGATTCCATAAAACCCCTATCGCTTTCTTCTATCGAGGGTCTTGCGCCCCCATTTTCTGCATATGTTTTTCGCAGGAAGGGGGGTTGTACCGTGCGTTCGGTGTTCATGATCGTGGGCAAGCATCCCCGGCTGTGGGTGACTGCCGTCCTGGCCCTGTCCGCTGTCCTCATCTACGCAGGCATTGACCGGCTGCTGGAGGATCGGACCGTTCAGTCTCTCTCGGGGATGATCCAGGACAAGGTCGTCGCCATCGATCCCGGCCATGGCGGGGAAGACGGCGGCGCCAAAGGGACGCGGGGAACCCAGGAGAAGGTCGTCAACCTGCAGATCGCCAAAAAAGTGGTCGATCAGTTGAACCAGGCAGGGGGCAAAGCCATCCTCACCCGCGAGACGGAAGACAATCTCAGCGTCGGTCAATGGAGTCAGCGGAGCGAATTGACGAAGCGCGTGGAAAAGGCCCAGGCGGCCAACGCCCTCGTCTATGTATCGATTCATGCCAACAGTTTTCCCGTGTCGCCGTCTTGTTCAGGCGCGCAGGTCTTTTACCAGCCGGGATCGGCGGAAGGGAAGCGCCTGGCCCTGCACATCCAAAAAGAGATGACCCAACGGGTCGGCAACAAGGACAAGCGGCAGGCCAAGGCAGAAGACTACTTCGTCCTGCGCATGACCAAATGCCCGGCGGTGATGGTGGAGACCGGCTTTTTGTCGAACGCGGCCGAAGAGGCGCTGCTCCTCAAAGACGATTACCAGGATAAACTGGCCCAAGGCATCGCCACCGGCATCGCCCGCTATCTGGCCGGTGAACCGGCGGAGGAGCCGAAAGGCGCCACGACCGATGCGCCTGGCGGGTTCATCCCCGAGGTTGATCGCGCCCTGTCGCCGGGGATGTTCGATTCGTGAGAGAGAAGATTATCATAACAAAGAGGCCCTGCGACCGGAATACTCGGGATGCAGGGCCTTTACTGTGTTTCAGAAATACAGACGTCTGGCTTTGTCGAAGAAGGTTTGTTAAAATAATGACAATAACGATGAAGGAATTTGCTGATTAATAGAGAATGATTATCGATATTAATATTGCTTAGGGGGCTTCTTATGGAACACGTGCAAGACTCTCAAGCAGCCATACGCAGGTGCGAAGAGCGGGAAGCCCAACTGAAACGCTTCATTCAGGTGCTTCAAGAAAACGAGAACCGGTATATCACGATTCTAAATTCCCTGCCCATCTTGTTGGTGGTTTTGGACGCCAGCGGGTACATCACCTTCGTCAACCAGGAGTGGGAGCGCCATTCCATTGAAAACGACATTTCCGATCCCTCGCTGGCCGGCGTCGGGATCAACTATCTGAAAGTCTGTCGCTCCGCCATCGACCAGGGGTGTGACGATGTGCGCCCCGCTTATGAAGGCATCCTGTCCGTTCTCGAGGGAAAAGAGAAGGTTTTTTCTCATGAGTACTTATGCAGTTCACCTACTGGATGCGACAGGTTTCAGATGCTTGTCACGCCTGTGCGCGATGAAAAGGGCGGCGTGATCATCATGCATCTGAACCAGCAGTGACCGGGGGACATTGCGACGATTCAGCCGCAACCCTGATAAAAGCCTGCCAGTCCCGAAGAGGGAAAGGCAGGTTTTTTGTATCCTCTTGGCCGTGCGGCTTGTCTGCCAGTGCGGCTTTTGTCGGCAGAGTGACGTCGCTCAACAGAAGGGCCGCTCATTCCTGCCGGCGGCGGATCATCTTCCGTATAAAGGCGCGGCAAGAGAAAACACTACCATTGGATTGGACTTGCGGTACAATAGAAATGGTAAATAGGAATGGAAAGAAATGCCCTTTTCGAGCTAGGGAGGTGTTCCCATGACTGTCGTCTTTGGCGGGGTGGCGCCCCATCCGCCGATCATCGTGCCGGCCGTGGGCGGTCGCAACCTGCCCCGCGTCCAGAAGACCGTCGATGCCATGCGGGCGTGGGCGAAGGAGTGCCTGGAGCAGGACCCGGAAACGGTGATCATCATCAGCCCCCATGGCCCCGTCTTTCAAGACGCCATCGCCGTCACGGCTTTTCCGCGTCTGAAGGGTGACTTGGCCCGGTTCAACGCCCCAGAGGTGAAGGCCGATGTGGAGAACGACCTGCCCCTGGTGTCGTCCATCATCGCCCAGGCCAAGCGCCGCGGCGTCAGCGTCGCCGCGATGGACGAAAGCCTGGCGAAACGGTTTTCCATTGAACAGGAACTCGATCACGGCACCATGGTGCCGCTATATTTCCTCATGGAGGCCGGCTTTGGCGGCAAGGTCGTTCCCATCGCCATGGCCATGCTATCCAGGGAAGAACTCTTTCGCTTCGGCATCGCCCTGCGCGAGGCCATGAGCGAGTCGCCCCGCCGCGTCGCCCTGATCGCGTCGAGCGACCTGTCCCACCGCCTGACCGAGGATGCGCCGGCAGGCTATCACCCGCAGGCCCATGAGTTTGACAAGGCCATCGAGCGGGCCTTCGGCGTCTGGGAATTGGACGACCTGCTGAATATAGAGGAGAGTCTCTGCGAAAAAGCGGGAGAATGCGGCTACCGGTCATTGCTGATGATGGCCGGCGCTTTTGACCGGCCGGGAACGAAGAGCCGCGTCTACAGCTATGAAGGCCCCTTCGGCGTCGGATACCTCGTCGGTTCGGTCACCAGCGGGGAAGAGGCAGGCCACGCGCCGGCGATGGGGGAAGCGCGCCTCTCCCGCTACATCCAAGGGCGGCGCGCGCAGATTGAAAAGTCCCGCGCCGGTGAATCGGTCTACGTCCGTTTCGCCCGCCAGACCCTGGAGGCCCATGTCTGCAAAGAGCCGCTGCCGCCGATCCCGGCCGAACTGGCCGACGCCGACCCCGCCGGCGTCTTTGTCTCCATCAAAATGCAGGGCCAGTTGCGCGGCTGCATCGGCACCATCTCGCCGACGCAAGAGAGCCTGGGCGAGGAGATCCGCCACAATGCCATCAGCGCCGGGACAAACGACCCGCGCTTTTTCCCCGTCGAGGAGGACGAACTGGATGAACTGGTCTACTCCGTCGACGTGCTCATGCCAGAAGAGCCTGTCGCGTCGATGAATGACCTCGATCCCCAGCGCTATGGCGTCATCGTCCGCTCCGGCCGCCAACAGGGGCTGCTGCTGCCCATGCTCGACGGCGTCGACACGGTGGAGGAGCAGGTGGGCATCGCCCGGCAGAAAGCCGGCATCCCAGCAGAAAAAGACGTTGCGTTATCCCGTTTTGAGGTTGTGAGGCACCGGTGACGACGTAAGCGGACAGCCCTGTGCTGACCGCTTACTGCAAAAAAAGAGGCAGGACCGGCGCGACTCCTGTGGCCGGTCATTTTTTTGCCGAAAAAGTTGCATCTTTTTGTTGAAAAGGGTATGTATAAGGAGAGCGTCTCCCTTCGACGGCTGTTCATAAGGAGGGAACCGAATTGTTGCGGGAAGCCATGTACTATGAAGCCGACCCGCCCAAGGTCCACTGTGTTCTCTGTCCCTGGCGCTGCCACATCCCCGAGGGGAAGGTGGGCGTCTGCCGCGTGCGGATGAACGAACAGGGGACCCTGTACAGCCTCAACTACGGCAAAGTGACCGGCATCAGTCTCGATCCCATCGAAAAAAAGCCGCTGCGCTGCTTTCACCCCGGGAGCATGATCCTCTCGTTAGGCACGTTGGGCTGCAACTTTGACTGCGGCTTCTGCCAGAACTACCACATCGCCCAGCGGGACGCCGATTCCCGGGAGATCACCCCCGACGAGGCCGTCGCCCTGGCCGAAGAGACGAAGGCCCACGGCAACATCGGCATCGCCTACACCTACTCGGAACCGAGCGTCTGGTTTGAATACATCTATGACACAGCCCCCAAGATCCGGGCGGCGGGGCTGAAAAACGTCCTCGTCACCAACGGCTACATTGAGGAGGCGCCGTTGAAGGCGCTGCTGCCCTACATCGACGCCGTCAACCTGGACATCAAGGGCTTTACGGAAGACTACTACAGCGGCATCTGCAAGGGACGTCTCGAACCGGTGCTGCGTTCGGCGCGGCTGTACAAAGCCGCCTGCCACCTGGAAATCACCACCCTCGTCGTGCCGGGCAAAAACGACAGCGATGAGGAGCTTACCGGCCTCTTCGACTGGGTGGCCGGCGAACTGGGCCGGGACACGCCATTGCACCTGAGCCGCTACTACCCCATGTATCGCTTCACCGAGCGCCCCACCCCCCGAGAGACGATGGAGCGGGCGGCGGAACTGGCCCGTAAGCGGCTCGATACGGTGTTTCTCGGGAACATCTAAGATTTAGGCAAGCGCTGAGCGAACTGGTTACAATTAAACTTCTACTGAGATTGGGAAAAAAGCGCAAAACGCGCGC